>NZ_NOLI01000001.1:0-132533 GCF_002245975.1 Nostoc sp. 'Peltigera membranacea cyanobiont' 213
GGGGACTGGGGACTGAATTCTTAGCAATACTCAATCCCCAATCCTCCTAAATGGAGGACGTGAGTTTTACACGAGCTTTGGCGGTGATTGGTTTTCCTAACTTAATTTGGACGGATGTGGCGCTGCGGTTGTTGTCAGTGCTACTACTGATTGCCATAAATGCCTTTTTTGTGACGGCGGAATTTTCGATGGTCAGCGTGCGGCGATCGCGTATTCACCAGCTAGTTAAGGCGGGGGATATTCCCGCGATCGCTGTCGAAATGCTACAACGTAGTATTGACCGATTGCTATCTACTACCCAGTTAGGCATTACCCTTTCTAGTTTGGCGCTGGGATGGATTGGCGAAAGTACGATTGTTGTGCTGGTAAATGCCTGGTTAAGATCCTGGCCTTTACCGATTGGGATGACTACCTTCCTGGCCCATTCCCTATCAATTCCTATCGCCTTTTTCTTGATTGCCTATTTACAAATTGTGATCGGAGAACTATGTCCCAAATCCTTAGCCATGCTGTACTCAGAACAGCTAGCGAGGTTTTTGGGGCCTTCGGTAAAAGCGATCGTGCGTTTTTTTGGCCCCTTCATCTGGATTCTCAACCAATCAACTCGTTTTTTATTGCGGATTTTTGGTATCCAATACACAGGACAAGGCTGGCGGCCGCCTGTGACTCCCGAAGAATTGCAACTGATTATCTCTACAGAATGGGGATCTACTGGTTTACAGCGTGCGGAGCGAGAACTGCTCAATAATGTCTTTGAGTTTGGAAATGTCATGGCCCAAGATGTGATGATCCCCCGCACCAGTATTATCACGCTGCCAAAAGATGCTACCTTCCAGGCATTACTCAAAGAAATGGCTGCTACTGGTTACTCTCGCTATCCGGTGATTGGTGAATCCTTAGACGATGTTCGCGGCATTGTTTATTTTAAAGATTTGGCACAACCTTTGGCTGTCGGAAAACTCAGTTTAGAGACACAAATCCAACCTTGGATGCGTCCCGCCCGGTTTGTTCCAGAACACACGCCCTTGAGTGAACTTTTGCCCATGATGCAGCAAGAGAAACCCGCTATGGTTATGGTAGTGAATGAATTTGGCGGTATTGTGGGACTCGTGACAATCAAAGATGTCATTGCCGAAATCATTGGTGACGCAAGCGTTCCTGAAAGCAGTGACGACTTACTGATTCAGATGTTAGATGAGCAGAAATTTCTGGTGCAGGCACAAATCAACCTCGAAGACCTCAATGAGGTTTTAAATCTCAATTTGCCTTTGACCAGAGAATATCAAACACTGGGAGGCTTTTTGCTATATCAGTTACAGAAAATTCCGGCCATTGGTGAAACCTTCTGTTATGAAAATCTTGAATTCACTGTAGTATCAATTGTTGGCCCGCGCCTCCATCAAATTCAACTTCGACGGTTAGAAGAGTTAATAGTTGACAGTTAAGAGCTAGGAGTTATGAATTTTAACTCCTCACTCAAGAAGCATAGACCACTGGATCGACAAGTCCCAATTCGGCAAAAGCTGCTAGCCGCAAACGACAAGAATCACATACACCACAGGCGACATCACCACCGGCATAGCAAGACCAAGTTAGCTCCCAAGGAACTCCCAATTGGTTCCCCAGTTGGATGATTTCGGTTTTTTTCAGGTTGATTAAGGGTGCAACAATATTAATTGGCTGTCCCTCACGCCCTTGTTTGGTTCCCAGCCGAAAAACTTCCTGCATTGCCTGAATATAGTCGGGGCGGCAGTCAGGATATCCTGAGTAGTCTAAGGCATTGACACCGATATAGACACGTTCAGCTGCGATCGCTTCGGCGTAACCAAGAGCAAAGCTTAAAAAGATGGTATTCCGAGCCGGAACATAAGTTACAGGGATATTTTGAGACATTTCATCCAGCGATCGCTCCTGGGGTAAATCAATCGCATCATCGGTAAGTGCGGAACCGCCCCATTGCCGTAAATCAAAATTAACCACCTGATGTTTTGCGATCGCAGCCTTTTGAGCAACGCTGAGGGCTGAGTGTAACTCTCTTCGGTGTCGCTGCTGGTAATCAAAGGAGATCCCATGACATTCACAGCCATCAGCCTTAGCTTGATACAGAATTGTGGAAGAGTCCAATCCCCCAGATAACAGAATTACAGCTTTCATCTCAGTTGCAAATTTTAGATTTCAAATCACCAAATTCCACCTCAACCAAATGCCAGAAGGCAATGCCAAGGAAAATTTACACTTAAGTCTTACTGAATGTTTTAAACTTAATAAAAAGATACATATTTATTGTAGAAAGCACAAAATCCAAAACCAACCCGAACTATCTATACAAAAGATATTTGGATTACGGGAACCGATCGCAAACTTTGAAATTCTTCATAAACATAGGCTCTATGTTACCATCTGGATGGTTTTAGACGGATCGTAACTGGCTTTCGAGTATAAACGCCAACGGCCGTAGCGTCTCTAAATTTGGTGGTTGAGGAGAGAATAATAGTGCAAGATAGCATGTCAGTGGCAGAATCGAATCTATATACACAGCGCAACCAACCACGACCGATCCGCATAGGCGTGATTGGAGTGGGTAACATGGGACAACACCACGCTCGCGTGCTGAGTTCAATGAAAGATGTTGAACTGGTCGGAGTGGCAGATATTAACGTCGAACGAGGATTAGAAACTGCCAGCAATTACAAGGTGCGTTTTTTTGAAGATTACTGTGACCTGCTACCCCTTGTGGAAGCAGTTTGTGTAGCTGTTCCCACCCGTCTGCACTATGCCGTGGGTATCAACTGTCTGTTAGCGGGAATTCATGTTTTGATTGAAAAACCCATCGCAGCCAGTATTTCTGAGGCAGAGTCTTTAGTAAATGCCGCAGCTGAGTCTGGGTGTATCCTGCAAGTAGGTCATATTGAGCGTTTCAACCCAGCTTTTAAAGAACTAAGCCAAGTTCTGAAAACAGAGGAAGTGCTGGCGCTAGAAGCCCACAGAATGAGTCCTTACTCAGATCGGGCAAATGATGTTTCAGTTGTGCTGGATTTAATGATCCATGACATCGACCTACTTTTAGAATTAGCTGCTTCCCCAGTCACAAAATTGACTGCTAGCGGTACTCGCTCCCTAGACTCTGGTTATTTAGATTATGTAACCGCCACCTTGGGGTTTGCTAATGGTATTGTTGCTACTCTGACCGCCAGTAAAGTCACCCACCGAAAAATTCGTCGGATTGTCGCCCATTGCAAAAATTCATTTACTGAGGCAGATTTTCTCAAGAATGAAATTTTGATTCACCGACAAACCACGGTAAATTCTCTCACCGACCACCGACAAGTACTTTACAGACAAGATGGTGTGATTGAAAAAGTCTACACCAGCAATATTCAACCCCTTAGTGCAGAATTAGAACATTTTGTCAACTGCGTGCATGGTGGCAATCAACCCTCAGTAGGTGGCGAACAAGCTCTCAAAGCTCTGAGACTCGCAAGTTTAATTGAGCAAATGGCGCTAGAAGATCGAGTTTGGAATCCATTAGACTGGCAATCGGAACCAAGAGTACAATCATTGACCCCGACAGCTTAAAAGAAGATTGGCAGATAGAGATGAGGGGGAGAAAGTAAAATTTTCTTCCTTACCTTCCCTTTCTGCCTCATCCCCTCCACTGCATCAATCTCAGAAGAAAATCCAAAAGGATATTTTGAAATTAGGTCATCAAATTTTTAGATCCTTCCTAGTCCTTTTAAAAAACCGACCAAGAGGGATCTAAAAAATTAGAAAACAAAACCTAGTGGTTCGTTTCATGAATTTTGTGAGGTTCGTAGTGAGGCATAAATCGCTCAATTTAAAACACTAGAGCTACTGACTGCGAACTTTTATAACCCTCAAAATTAATGAAACAGACCCCTAGCTTCCACTTGTTTTACTATGTTTCTAAATTGGGATGCCAACTTTTAGTGCAGCTAAGTTACCTTGATTCTAGCAAGCGAGGATAATTATCTTTTGAGGACTTATGCAAACCTACAGTATGTAGGTTTGCATAAGTCCTATATCTTTAAAAAAAGCTAAGGCTGAATTTAATAACAAGAGTAGTGCAGTAATTTCAGGAATTGACTCAATGCTTGAATGGATAACTAATACTATTAACTATTTTGGCCATTGGGGAATCGCCCTACTAATGTTCCTAGAGAACCTGTTTCCCCCCATTCCTTCAGAATTGATCATGCCACTGGCTGGATTTGCAGCAAGTCCACATCAACCAGGAGGGCCAAAGCTGAATATCATTGGTGTGTTTTTCGCAGGACTTTTAGGTTCTGTATTGGGCGCACTTATTTGGTACTATCCAGGTAAGTTTTTGGGCGAAACCCGTTTGAAAGCTTGGGCTGACAAGTATGGCAAATGGCTGGCTATATCCAGTAAAGATATTACCAAGGCGAAAAAGTGGTTTGACCAACAAGGTAGAAAAGCAGTATTAATTGGTCGCCTTGTGCCAGGAATCCGCACCTTGATTTCTGTTCCCGCAGGGATCAGCAATATGCCTTTACTACCATTTTTGTTTTACACAACGGTAGGTAGCGCGGCTTGGGTAGGTTTGCTAACATACTCTGGATACGCCTTGGGTAGTCAGTATGAACTTGTGGACAATTACCTTGCTCCTGTATCCAAAATCGTACTTGGGGGTTTGGTTCTAGCATTTGTTTCTTGGATATTCAAGCGCCAGTTAAGACGTACTAGAAGATGAAACACGGACGCTTTTGGTTTGAAAGCAGTAAAAGCAGGGGTTACATCTGGCCAAAATTCGCCTACACTATGCCAAATAATACTAGATGTGCGAAGGCATGAGCCCATCGGAGATATCGCCCGAATTAATTTTTGGCGTATTTCTAGCTACACTTGACGCAACCTAGAATTTCTGGTTGCTCGCATTTTTGTAAGATGAGCATGACAACTTTTTACAGTTAAGTTTGAACTAGGAGCTTTCATGACAGACCAACCTTCCGCCGCTAACCCTATGAATACTGCTGCTATACCCATGAATAGGCAGCCGTTAGCATCGACGACTCCCATCAATGCTGTTAATAATAATCCTCCCACTAGCAAGCCAGGCGGTGGTTCCGGGAAAACCATTCTCAGTGTTGATTTAGGCAGAACTTCCACAAAAACTTGTGTGAGTCGCGAACCAGGCAGTGTGGTGTTCGTACCTGCTAACGTCAAGCAGATGTCGATAGAACAAGTCCGCGGTGGTGTTTTTGAAGCCAGAGCTACTGACCCCTTAATGGATTTGTGGCTGGAGTATCAAGGAAATGGATATGCTGTTGGTCAACTAGCAGCAGATTTTGGGGCGAATTTAGGAGTCGGACAATCTAAGGTAGAGGCTGCACTGGTAAAAGTGTTAGCAAGTGCTGGCTACTTCAAACTCAGAGACGATATCTCAGTTGTACTAGGTCTGCCTTTTCTTTCCTTAGAGCAATTTGAAAAAGAAAAAGCACAGTTGATTAGCCAAGTAGGTGGCCCTCATGTGTTGAACTTCCGAGGCGAATCTATATCGCTGAACGTTAGCAAGGTATGGGTAATGCCAGAAGGCTACGGCAGCCTATTGTGGTCTGAAGCTCAACCAAAGAAAAGCCCTGGCAGTCCCGATTTTACAAAAATATCGGTGGCGATCGTTGATATTGGACATCAAACTGTCGATCTTTTGATGGTAGATAACTTCCGTTTTGCTAGAGGTGCTTCTAAGAGCGAAGACTTCGGGATGAATAAGTTTTATGAATTGGTATCCGCCGAAATCGAGGGAGCCGATAGTCAATCTCTAGCACTGATTTCTGCTGTGAACAAACCCAGAGGTGAACGCTATTACCGTCCTAAAGGCGCTAGCAAGCCCACCAACCTAGATGATTTTCTTCCTAACCTTACGGAGATGTTTTCTCGCGAAATCTGTAGCCGTGTGCTAGCCTGGTTGCCAGAACGCGTCACCGATGTGATTCTCACTGGCGGGGGTGGTGAGTTCTTCTGGGATGACGTTCAACGTCTGCTCAAAGAAGCAAAGATTAATGCTCATTTAGCAGCACCTTCACGTCAGGCGAATGCTTTGGGGCAGTATATTTATGGAGAGGCACAATTATCCTCCAATCGCGCTGCTAGGGCATAAAGCTGATGTTCCAATGGTCAAAAAAGGTAGTTAAATCCGTCACGTTCAACCCAGAGCTTGCTGATGAAAGCTTGTTAGCGCAAGTAGAAAGTTATTTGGAAAAACAACCAGACAAGACTTTCAGCGACCTCTGTAAAGAAGCCTTGTGGCAATCTTTATGTGTACCGGAATCTGTACAACCTGCTCCACAAACAGCAGCAACAACACCGGTTGAACAACAAATCGGTGAACTGCAACGTCAAGTGGCTGGACTTGAGGAACGCTTTTTTGCCAAGGGATCTAATCGTTTGGAGGCGATGGAACATCATCTACTGCAACTTTCTCAACAAGTTGCACAACTGGCGCTCATAGTCAACGATCGATCGTTCATTCCGTCTCCAACTCAATTAGAAGTAGTAAATAATACTTCTTATACTGTTGCTACCCCTCCTCAAGAGGTTGACCCCGTAATCAGTCGCCTTAGTCAGTTTCTCGATGATTTTTAAGTAAAAATCAGGTTGGTGAGCAGTTTTTGCTCATATTAACAATCCTTAATAGTATTCACTATTAAGGATTATTAATGTTTATATTTTTTAGAAATGCGATCGCGTCTATTCAAGTTATACAGAGCGATATCCATAAAATACTTTTTATAAATCATGTTTAATGTGAATTAAAAATTGAAAACCAATATTGCAAGCTCCTCTATTAGTTGGGCCTCAAGAAGCAGTTAATTTACCAATCGTAGTCGGTGGTGTCGATAACAGTCCCGTCCTCCAAAGTCAACTCTATAGCCATACCAGTAAAATCGACCGTATCGACATTTTTAGCTCCAGTCAGATCGGGACTAAATGCATCGCCAACTCTGATTACAGCATCAAACAAGTTAGCCCCTCTCATATTAGTACCATCCAATTCGGCACACTCCAGAAAGGTGTTGGTCAAGTTAGCTCCACTCAGATCGGCATTGGTGAGATTGCTATAGTTCAAACTAGCACGGGTCAAGTTAGCATTACTCAAGTTGGCTCCTTCCAAATTAACTCCCCTCAAGTTAGCCTGAGTCAAATCGGCACCACTGAGATTAATCCCGCTCAAATCGGAGGTGATTCCCTGACGGTAGGGTTCGGCATAAGCCCCAACGTCAAAGCGACTACTGACTCCACTAAGATTAGCTCCTTTGAGATCGACCCCGCTAAAATCTCTTTCCCCAGCAGCATAACGTCTCAGCAATTGTTTACCGTTCATAATTCGCCTTTTGCATTAATTAACGCATACAAAGATAACTCACTTAATCTCTGCCCTATCTTCTTTGCTCCCACATTTAATATCAACTTTCAAATCATCGATTTTTCCACTAGACAACTAGCCAACGCCCAAATAACCAAAACATTTCTGAGTACCCAGTTAGCGCTCTTTTATCCCTCTGAAAAAATCAAATATTTATAGGTTAGGTTTAACTTTGTTCAACTAAGAAAATCAAGGATTCTAAGTGTTTGGTTTTATTCCTCTGTTCAAGCTATCCCTAGATTTTAAAAAATTAATCACAAATTTTATTTTGAATATTATTAGTACATATTATTACTAGATTCTTTTTTTACTCTGCACACTGTATAAATGCTAGAATCCTCAAGTAGACAGTTAGGATACCTAGATGCCAGTTGTAGCTAACTCAATCAAGTTTGGTACAGACGGCTGGCGGGGCATTATTGGTGATGAGTTCACCTTTGAACGCCTAGCCCTGGTCGCGCCAGTTGCCGCAAAAGTATTATATGATACGTATTTTTCTACGGTTGGTAGCCGGACAATAATTGTCGGTTACGATCGCCGATTCATGGCCGAAGACTTTGCTCGTGTTGTCGCCGATACTGTCACCGCTGTCGGATTTGATGTGCTACTGAGCGAGAGCTATGCCCCAACCCCAGCTTATAGTTGGGCGGCAAAAGAACTCAATGCTTTAGGGGCGCTGGTAATTACAGCCAGCCATAATCCTGGTAAATATTTGGGTTTAAAAGTCAAGGGTTATTTTGGTGGATCGGTACCGCCAGAAGTCACAAAAGAGATCGAAGAGCAGTTGGTGGTGGATATACCACTAGCAGCTACCCCAGGTAAGCAAGAGAAATTCGATCCTTGGCCTAGTTATACCCAAGCACTAGAACGTAAAGTTGATATCGCCAAACTTAGAGAAGCGATCGCATCTGGTAAATTAACGTTATTTGCCGATGTGATGCATGGCGCTGCGGCTGGCGGATTGGCGAGACTACTAGGCAATCAAGTCAAAGAAATCAACAGCGATCGCGATCCCCTCTTTGGTGGTGGTGCGCCGGAACCCTTGCCTAAATACCTTTCAAAGCTATTTGAAGTCATCAAGACTCACCGAGAAACCGATAAATCAGGTTTAACGGTAGGGTTGGTATTTGATGGAGACTGCGATCGCATTGCCGCAGTGGATGGAGAAGCCAACTTCCTAAGTTCCCAAGTATTAATCCCGATATTAATCGACCATTTAACCCTGCGGCGCGGTTTTACTGGAGAAATAGTCAAAACTGTTAGTGGTTCCGACTTGATGCCCCTTGTGGCAAAACTACATAACCTGTCAGTATTTGAGACAGCAGTTGGTTATAAATACATTGCTGACAGAATGTTAGTAGCAAAAGTGTTGCTCGGTGGCGAAGAATCGGGAGGAATTGGCTATGGTAGCCATATTCCCGAACGTGATGCCCTGCTGTCAGCATTGTACGTCTTAGAAGCGATCGTTGAATCTGGTTTGGATTTAGGTGAGTATTATCGCTACTTACAGAAACAAACCGGGTTTAACTCAGCTTACGATCGCATTGATTTACCCTTAGCAAATATGCAAGTGCGATCGCGTCTTTTGCAACAACTGCAAACCCAACCCTTAACGGAAATTGCAGGTAAAGCAGTAATTGATTGCCAAACAATTGACGGCTACAAATATCGTCTAGCCGATAAAAGCTGGTTAATGATTCGATTTAGCGGGACTGAACCAGTTTTACGCCTCTATTGTGAAGCCCCAACAATTGAGCAAGTGCATCAAACTCTTGTTTGGGCGAAACAGTGGGCGGGGTAAAATTCATTAATTAGTCATTAGTCATTTGTCCTTTGTCCTTGGTAAATAACTAATGACTAATGGCCAATGACCAATGACTAATGACTAATGACCAATGACCAAATTACTTGTAGTAGCCACAGGAAATCCAGGTAAGTTGCGGGAAATGCAAGCTTACCTGGAAAATTCTGGTTGGGAATTAACCCTCAAACCCGAAGAATTGGAAATTGAAGAGACGGGCGAAACTTTTGCCGCTAATGCTTGTCTGAAAGCATCACAAATTGCTAAAGCTACGGGAAATTGGGCGATTGCTGATGATTCGGGCTTGCAAGTAGATGCCCTAAATGGCGCACCAGGGGTATATTCTGCACGTTACGCCAAAACCGACTCAGAACGGATTGCTAGGATATTGAGCGAATTAGGCAACGAGGTAAATCGGCAAGCGCAATTTGTCTGTGCAGTAGCGATCGCTCGTCCCGATGGTGCGATCGTATTACAATCTGAAGGAATTTGTCGTGGTGAAATTCTCCATACACCTCGTGGTGATGGAGGTTTCGGCTACGATCCAATTTTTTATGTGCAAGAGTTACAATTGACTTTTGCTGAGATGACACGGGAGTTAAAGCGGTCAATTAGCCATCGAGGCAAGGCTTTTACAGCTTTACTTCCGCAACTGGAAAGAGTTGAGAGTTAGGAGTTAGGAATTAGGAGTTAGGATTTATGAATTCTGCTAAATCTTCATTCATTTAGTCCTTACTCACAATTCATAACTCCTGTACAGACGCGATTAATCGCGTCTCTACTCATCACTTTTTTAAACCGCCTCTGTGTTCTTTTCGCCAGTACGAATCCGAATCACTTGCTCAACAGGCGAGATGAAAATTTTACCATCGCCGATTTCACCAGTGCGGGCAGCAGCAATAATTTTGTCTACTACCATATCAACCTGATTGTCGTCAACTACGATTTCCACTTTGAGTTTTTGCAGAAACTCGACAGTGTACTCAGAACCGCGATAACGTTCAGTTTGGCCTTTCTGCCGTCCGAACCCCCGAACTTCAGAAACAGTCATGCCGACAATACCAGCGTTAACCAAGGCAATTTTTACCTCATCTAGCTTAAATGGGCGGATAATAGCTTCTACTTTTTTCATCTTCTTGACTCCTGACTTCTACTAGCTTCGTTTATATATCTAACCAGATCCGCAGTCTGAAGCTGTAACTAGCAGTGCTTTTCCTAAAAGATATGTAATAATTACCACTTTCTTAAAGTGTAGATGCATTGCCTGATGCTTGAGACATGAGAACCAGCCAGGATTTATTAATTGGATAATCTTTGAGGTTCTAACAAAAAGAAGTTGCTGTCAAGTTAGCATTTTATGTAGCTTTTATAACCTAGAAATAGATAAATTGCGTTATTTAGCAGATATCCTCAAATATTTAGAGAGTGAATGCAGAGAAATTGCTTGGTAGCCTACTGCTGACTGTGGGAGTTTCAAACTAACGTTTTTGATGTTCAAATAAGGGACGCACAACGAAATATCCGGCGCTAAAGGCAGTAAGCATGATTAACAAAATAGTGATAATTAACCACCAACCACTTAGTCCCTTGGCATCTGGCTCAGTAGTGGAATAATAACTTACTTGTTGCTCTTCTATAAAAATTGGTTCTTGGATCGGGAAATTAATTTCCATTACAGGTGTCGAAAAGTTTTGGCGGCGGCTTTTTTCGGGCGGGGCTTTGGGGACAACAGGTGGACGTGGATGAGCAACCTGCTGACGTGGAGGCGCTTCAGTTCCTGGCTGTTTGGTAGCCCTTTTCACGCCGCTATAAGCTTGGGAAGCTTGGTGATAACTAGGCGTAGCTTGGGAATCTACAAAATTTTGCAAATGAGAAAAAGACTCGGCAACTTTGATAATTTCTTGGCGTAATAGTTGATTTTCTTGTGCTAGTTGCTGATTTTGGGTGGTGAGTGCATTTAGCCTCGCCTGTGCTGCTTGCAACTCTGCTGACAATTCCCTGTATACAGATAGTGGTACAGAGGGAGGGTAGGCTTGAGTAGTCGGTGTTGGCGAATTTCTGTGAACAGAACCTATGGTTGTTCGCATCGGGGCTTGGTATTAAAAATCAAGGTAAGTAGATCGTACAGAGATGCTAACAGAGATAGTCAGCCCTGAAACTATGCCCAAGAATAATAGAAAAATGCCGAAAGGGCAAAGATTTATTATGAGGGGTTGGGAATTGGGAATTGGGAATTGGTTAATCTTCCTAGTCCCCAGTCCCCAGTCCCTAGTCCCCAGTCTCTAGTCTCTAGTCCCCACAATTGGGAAGAAATGTCCTACAGGGCCTTGCCCTTCGCCAATATCTAGGGCGTAAGTAAGCGCAGTAGTCACATACTCCTTTGCTTGTTGCACTGCTGACCACAAGTTATTTCCCTTAGCCAGATTAGCAGCGATCGCAGCCGATAGCGTACAACCAGTACCGTGAGTATTTTTTGTCTCTACTTGCTGGCAAGTCAAAACTTCCAACTTGTCCCCATCAAACCAGATATCAATTCCACGCAAATCTCCCTGCATACCACCACCCTTGACTAAAACAGCCTTCGTCCGTAAAGTCTTGTGAATAATTTCAGCCGCAGCTTGCATATCCTCCAAAGAATTAATTTCTAAACCGCTCAAAATCTGGGCTTCGTAGCGATTCGGCGTGATTATAACTGCCTTGGGAATCAGGGCATGGCATAAAGTCTTCACAGCATCATCATCAATCAATTGTGCCCCTGTACGTGAAACCATTACTGGATCGACTACTAAATTCTCGATTTGTAAAGCTTCCACCTGTTGGGCAACAGCAAAGATAATTTCCTGATTGAGCAACATACCAGTTTTAGCAGCTTGTACGCCAATATCTTCAACTACTGCCTGAATTTGCGCCACAACAGCCTCTGTTGGTATGGCATCAACTCTTTTGACTCCTAAAGTGTTTTGTGCCGTGACGCAGGTTATGGCGCTAGTACCGTGGACACAGTGAAAAGCAAAGGTGCGTAAATCAGCTTGAATTCCTGCACCGCCACCACTATCTGAACCAGCAATGGTTAAAGCAACAGGTATTCTGGAGTTTATTTCAGTATTCATATTATGAAGATTAAGTCAGTTGGCATCATCAAACCAAACTATCTCAAAGATTGATGAATTCGGCTAAAACCCTCTTTCTTAGTGCCTCCTGAAAGCAACCTACTTACTGATGAGATGGTCTTTGCTTGGCGTAGGCGTAACTCGCAAAAAATGTTTGAAGGAACTTCATCAAATCCTCGCACAAAGCACTCTCTATCCCCATATCACTCTCGAAATTAACAGGACTTCACCACTATACCTCCATAGTTTATTTGATTTTGTTGTAAAAAAACTTACCACATTCAGAATATTCACTGATATCAAGTGCTATTTGTAAAGGTTACTTTTAACTAAGTTCACAAGGCACAGTTACATCGCCTACAACAGGTTCGACTAAGTTGTTACATTAGTTCCCTTAAGTTAAGGGATCAACCTACTAAAGTTTCAACCAATTTAACTTCGATCGCTGTAACTTTAAGTCCTCAGTTATTAGCCCGGAGGTTCATTCTACCATGCCGATTTGGCAACTTCCTGACCTAAAACAACGGACAAAGTTCAGAGGAATTACTATGCAGATTTACGATTCTCGTATCAAATATAGCAGATAAGCTGGCTCGCAAAGAGCAGCGATGTCTACGACGGGCTATGCCTACGCGGTTGCTACAGATAAAGATACTATTCAATTCGACTTCATCACAGGATATCTAACAAAAAGCTCAGAGAAGACAGGAAACATCTCCGGCTTTGCGCTGCCTTGTCTACGTGCTAATCGTCCGCTCACCCTCAATAAAACACTGACGATTGACGATATTAATATCCCTGATTTAACCATCAACGGTTAACAGGAGAAAAAGTTTTCAGTTTGACAACAGCGTTTCTACAACTGACGCAATTTCAAGTTGCGATCGGACAGCTGTGACTGTCTGAAAAATCCCGACAGATTAACCATTCAAATCGCTCCTTAGCAACCTAAGAAAGTTGCTGAGGTCTACTTCCAATTACCCTTACACACACATTCGGAGTAAATAAATGACTACATACTACGTTTCTGGAACAGGTAATGATAGCAATAATGGCTTGAAGGAAGGCGCTGCATTTCGCTCCTTGGGCAAAGCCGTGTATGAGATGAAAACAGGCGACACGCTCTACGTCATGAATGGGACTTATGACAAAGGAGCGATGCTTTTTAACAAAAATGGCTCGCCAGATAACTGGACAACAATAAAAGCTTATCCAGGGGCTACACCTAAGATCCAAACAACAGGAAGTGGCATTCTTGTATTTAGTTCATCCTACGTGCGGATTGAAGGACTTGATATAGAAGGCAATCGGGAAAATATAACTTTAGACTATGCATTACAACAAAAGAATAACCTCAACAACCCTTTAACTAATGCCAGTGGAATTGAAGTAAAAGCTTGGACAAATAGTCAAGGGGTAGGCGGTACTAACCCCCATCATATTGTCATTACCGGTAACACAGTCCGTAACTTCTCCGGTGCAGGAATGGGATTCACTAATACAGACTACATTACTGTTGAGAAAAATATTGTGTCTGGAAACGCTTGGTATTCGCCTTGGGGGACTCAGGGAATTAGCGCTCTCCGTAGTTTTAATTACGATAATAATACTACTGACTACAGGATGATTTTTCGAGACAATATTGTTTACGATAATCAAAGCCTAGTTCCGTGGTATGAAGCTGGCAAAATCACCGAAGGTCACGGGATTATGCTTGACACTACTACTAAGACTACTAATAGTGTGCCTTATAGCGGTAAGACCTTAGTTGCTAATAACATAGTTTACAACAATGGTAGCTCTGGCATTGAGGCTTTCAAAGCTACGAATGTAGATATTGTTAACAACACGGTTTATCAGAATAGCCGTGTTCTTAAAAACTCTGGAGAGATTGGTGTTAGTTACTCAGATAATGTACGGGTCTATAACAACATCATGTATGCAAATGACAATCAAAATGCCAATCTCATCAAGTTCTCTACAGATGTAACTTTCGATCGCAACCTTGTTTATAACTCGAATCTATTCCAAGCTTCAGATAATCTAAAGGCCACAGGGTTGCAGAATATTTTGGGTAAAGATCCCCAATTTGTTGATGCCGCCAAAGGAAATTTTGCACTCAAAACTGGAAGTGCTGCAATTGATGCGGGTTCCAATCTTTTCAATGGCATTAGTACGAATACTCCCCAGGATGGTGATGGCAATGGCACTGCATTGATTGACATTGGTGCCTACGAAGCCCCCCGCAGCACTATTAGCGCTCCTGAAATTCAAGTTCTCAATGGCACAGTTGACATTGCAGATGGCAGTACTACTGCGATTAACTTTGGCGATGTCGTTGCCGGTAACACCTTGACCAAAACCTTTACCATCAAGAACACTGGTACAGCCGCACTCAACCTAAGTAATCTGAAACTTCCCGACGGATTTAGTTTGGTAGGAACTCTTCCGACGAGTGTGGCTGCTAATGCTTCTACAGCCATCACAGTGGCACTCAATACCACTACACCTGGAACTTATAGTGGTAGCTTTACTTTAAACAACAATGATACTAATGAAAGCCCCTTTGACTTTGCTATTAGTGGCATAGTTAAACCCGTTCCGGCTCCTGAAATTCAAGTTCTCAATGGCACAGTTGACATTGTAGATGGCAGTACTACTGCGATTAACTTTGGCGATATCGTTGCCGGTAACACTTTGACCAAAACCTTTACCATCAAGAACACCGGTACAGCCGCACTCAACCTAAGTAATCTGAAACTTCCCGACGGATTTAGTTTGGTAGGAACTCTTCCGACGAGTGTGGCTGCTAATGCTTCTACAGCCATCACAGTGGCACTCGATACCACTAAACCCGGTACTTATAGTGGTAGCTTTACTTTAAACAACAATGATAGTGATGAAAGCCCCTTTGACTTTGCCATTAGTGGCATAGTTAAACCCAAAACTAAAGTTATCAATGGCACAGCCGGCAATGACACCTTTATTACCAAGCTAAACAATGGCAATGACATCATCACGGACTTTGGTGGTGTAGGTACTAGCTCAAACCCTTCGGCTGCGGTGATTGCCAAAATAGACACCTTGCAATTTATTGGGGCTGGCTTAACTGCGAGAAATCTGCAATTAACTCAAAATGGCAACAATTTAGAAGTCACCTTTGAAGATGTGGCTAATACCAAAGTCACTCTGCAAAACTTTAACTTAGAAAATCTAGATAACTTAGTCGCATCAACAACAAGATCAGCCATCGGTAATATCCAATTTAACGGAGAAGCCAGTGTTACCAAAAGCTTTGATGTGATTAATGCCAACTCCACTCAACCGTATATTTCTACCGCAAATGCTGTCACATTCCTCAATGACTTGAACAATAACATCAGCGGTTTTTACAATTCCAACGATGTGATTAATGGTCAAGGGGGTAATGACACCATCAATGGCAGCGGTGGTGACGACCTACTGCGGGGCGGTACTGGCAACGATCTTCTCATTGGTGGACAAGGCAATGATACTCTTGTGGGTGGTATGGGTGCTGACTCTTTCCTCTACGACATCAATGCTGCCTTCAATAGCGCTGCTGTAGGTATTGATACGATCGCTGACTTCAATCACTCTCAAGGTGACAAGATTATCCTTGATAAGACCACTTTTAATGCTATTAATTCCGTTGTGGGAACCGGTTTTAGTAACGCTAGCGATTTTCAAATCACTAGTTTAGGGGCAGTTAGTAATGCTGTGATTGTTTACGACCCAATGACTGGGCAATTACTATACAATCAAAATGGTAGTGCTGCGGGTTTCGGCACTGGCGGTCAATTTGCAAAACTTACTGGTGCGCCCACTCTTACTGCCTCCGACTTCATCGTTCAAGCATAGTTGGGTCGGTTCAACTGAGTCGAAGTGTAATCCAAACATGAATCGACTTTTAAGACAGTTTTAAATTAAATAGATCGTATAGGGGTGCAATATATTTGTGCCCCTATAATTTTGTAATTTAATGGCAAAATTTTTACTTCTTATAAGTACCCCGACAGAATTAATTACATATTGATTCTTTCCCAGACAAGAATTTCAGCCCAGTTTTTGTGTAATTAATTCTGTACGACTACTTATCATCTGGGATTTGTAGTTTAAATATAACTACTGCTGTGGTTCTGAGTGCAAATCTTGTAATAATTCCTGCAAAAACTTACCCCATTGCGCCGCCAAAGGAATTTCTGTAAATGGAATGCGTATTGAGTTAGTAGATTCGGAAAATATAAATTCTAATTCTATGGAACGACCTTTATCAGGTGCGTTTTCCATATTTACTGATTTATCATCTACTAAAAGATGGATTTGTTTTACATCAAGCAAAGAGAATGTTTCTAGTCTAATAGGCCCTTTAGGCGTTGGTTTTCCCCAAGTTATATTGTTGCTTTTTTGACCTAATACTGAATAAATATCGTACTTAGCCCGTTCAAATTGCTCTGCCCAAGTGCGATAGGCTTCAACTTTTTGATACTCCTTCGAGCCTTGCCAAGCCAACCAGAAAAACATTACTAACAGGGGCAACCACAAAAGACCACGTTCCATCGTTTAAAAAATCCTGAGTCGTGAGCGAAACTTGTAACTAAAAGTGCAAAATCCACCAACAAGGGATGCAGATAAGTTATGGTAGTGAGCAAACTGGCAAAAAGCGGTGATGAGTTAATATGAGAAAACTTATATTATTGTGCTTGTTTGTCATTGGGCTGGGATCTGCCATGTTTGGTTTCCTGAATTTTCAGGGACTGGCAGCGAAAGGAGAGTTTGAGACGATTTTGCTTGATTTTCGGGAAGATATTCCATCAGTTGTGGTGGAACAGGATTTGCAAGCGATCGCCAAACAATACAACGTTACACCCCAATTAGACAACAAGTTTTCCAAAAAAGATAATGTGTATATTGTCAAAGGCGATCGCCAGCGACTCCAAGAACTGAAAAAATCTCAATTTGCCCAAGCTACAGAATTCATTGAACCAAATTATATTTACAGGAAGATTCCACAACCCGGCAAAGCTGCTTGGCTTGGAGAATTTTTGACACCCCAAGAAGATGATGAAGCAAGTCCTTCATTAACTGGCCCCAATGACCAATATTACAGCAAGCAGTGGAACTTGCACAAAATCGGTATTGAAGGCGCATGGAGTCAAACCAAAGGCAGTGGCATCACAATTGCGGTAATTGACACCGGGATTACTAAGGTGCGCGACTTATATGAGACAAAATTCGTCAAAGGCTATGATTTTGTTAACGACCGAGAAGAAGCCACAGACGATAATGGTCATGGTACTCATGTTGCCGGAACTATTGCCCAAGCCACAAATAACAAATATGGCGTAGCTGGAATTGCTTATGAAGCCAGTCTGATGCCACTTAAGGTACTCAGTTCTTATGGCGGCGGTACAGTTGCCGATATTGCCGAAGCGATTAAATTTGCTGCTGATAAAGGCGCAGATGTAATTAATATGAGCTTGGGCGGTGGCGGTGAAAGCAAGTTGATGAAAGAAGCGATCGAGTATGCCCATAGAAAAGGTGTAGTTATTATTGCCGCAGCTGGGAATGAAAACACCAATGGGGCAAGCTATCCAGCCCGCTATCCTTATGTAATCGGCGTTTCGGCAATTGGCCCAGATGGCGAAAGAGCGCCCTACTCTAACTTTGGCGCTGGGGTAGATATCTCGGCTCCTGGTGGTAGTGAAGCTGGTAAGATTCTCCAAGAAACTATTGATGAAAAGGGCGAAGGGGTCTTTCTAGGCTTCCAGGGTACAAGCATGGCTGCTCCCCATGTTGCTGGTGTTGCAGCTTTAATTAAAGCGGCTGGTATCAAAGAACCAGATGAAGTTTTAAAAGTCCTCAAACAGTCAGCACGAGTGATTCAGGATGATGGTTTGAACTATTATGGCGCTGGACAACTCAATGCAGAAGCAGCAGTCAAACTAGCCTTTAGCGGACAAATCAGTTTTCCAGATTTCTTTCGGTGGTTACGGGATAGCGGCTATCTTAACCCCGGCTTTTGGATTGATGGTGGTGCGATCGCACTGTTACCTAAGATTTTAATGGTAGTTGGTTCCTATCTGCTGGCTTGGTTTTTACGAGTTTACTTCCCTTTCACTTGGAGTTGGTCTTTATTCAGTGGATTAACTGCCGGCAGTTCTGGGTTATTCTTCCTTAAGGGAATCTATATTTTTGATCTTCCCCAGTGGCCTTTCCGAGTTTTGGGCAGTTCAATTCCCGAACTAGGTAATACCCTTCAAGGAACTGATGCGTTGAATCCCCTATTTGCTAGCATACTGATTCCCATTGTGTTGATGGCATTGCTGTTGGGACATCCTAGTTGGAAATGGTTTGCCATTGGTTCGACATTAGGTGTCGCAGCGTGCTTGACGGTAAGTGCATTTTTCGATCCAGCCGTTTGGGGTTTGGGAGGTGGTAACATAGCACGCCTATTCCTCATCGCCAATGCCCTAATCTGTTATGGACTTGTTCGTTTAGCATTGAAAAACGAAGAAAAGATAGCATAAATGGGGAATGGGGAATTGGGAAGAATTCTTAATAACTCCTAACTTCCCCACTCAGCAGGGGCTAAACGCCCCGCTACCGCTAACAGCACTCACAAATCAGCACTATTTATGAGCATTACACTTACAGGTACAATCCAACGCCGTGATATTGGCACAGGCGCATGGGCATTAGTCACAGAAGAGGGCGTTACTTACGAGATCCTCAGAGGGGCTGACAAAGACTTACTCAAAGAAGCACAAAAAGCAAAAGTTAAGGGACAGGTGCGTGAAGATATCATGACAACTGCCATGATTGGCCCTGTCCTAGAGGTTAAATCTTTTGAGGTAATTAGTTCTGATTAGCTGTGGAATTCAGAACCTCTTGAAGACGGCTTCTAAATTCACCTTTGGGATGACCTCCTTTTACTTCACCGACAATCTGAAATTCCCCTTCTGGAGAATTGCAGATGATGTAAGTAGGCCATCCCATTTCTGATTTGTCGGGATACTGAGTCAATAAAATCTTGCGATACTTGCGGTAAGCAGTCGTATCCTGCATTTTCACATCAATAAATTCTAAACCCAGTTCTTCAGCCACTTTTTTGTCATAAAAAGACATTTTGTGGCAAATGCCGCACTCTTCTGAAGAGAACTTAATTACAGCTAAACTCATGGGTTGGTAACTCTTTGGTTTCAGGCAAAGTTTTTTAGCATAATGCCATGAAATACTATCATATAGCTGGTCATTAGTGTAATAAATTTTTATCTAACTTTGAGAAGCAGCAGCCTCTAGAGCCGCAACAAAGTCAGGAAATTTCTTTAACCGGTGAGCTAATTTCCAGTTACCCTCCTTGAGCAAAACTGGCCTTGACAAGCAACGCAGATATTGCTTCTGCGGTAGTTCTCACCACCTTAAAGGGGCTATAGGCTGCGATCGCTTGTTTTGCTATAGAAGAGGCAGGAGCGAAGGCACAGCCCCTCGGAGACATCACTTTTTATCGCGTATTTACAAACTTTGACCAATCTGCACTTAGTTACTTAAATCACTGACTAATACCATCGATCGTTGATTTCAACTGCGACTCGACCGCATTGACATAACCTCGATCGTTCAAAACTTGTGCTGGTAACTTTTTAGCCTTGATAGCAGCCTCAACCACATCTTTTGCAGTCACATTTCCTATTTGGAATTCAGATATCAAACGACCAGCACTGGGAATACCCTGCTCTTTGAAAGCACCTTTATAAGCTAAAAAGGCAATATTGAAAGGTTGAAGATAGCTGACATTTGACGAATCTGTGTTGATTTGTTCAGCACTATTGTTTGTATTAACTGTTTGAGCGTCAACAATTGCAGGTAGAAAAGCAATACACGCAACAATCAGTGCAGAATTTATCAAGTTTATAATCTTCATAATTTTCTCCTAATTTCAACTAGATTAATTAGCGTTATCTAGTAATAAAACCCTATTGTTAGTAGTTTTGTTTTTTTGTTATTAAGTTACTACTTTCTAAAATTTTCTTTCATCAAAATTGCTCAGACCCATCATCTGATATGCAATAAAAGCAGTGTCAAATGATTTGAGAGAATTTACATTCCTCGAATAGCTAGATAAAGCGTCAGAGTTTACTGCTGGGTTTATTGATGCGCTATTGTTATTATTGGCTGTACGAACGCTAGTGATTTTAAGCATAGAATTCATCCAAGCAACAATATGTGCATAACTTATAAAACTTGTAAATTTCATAGTAATGAGGCTCTTATCTTCTAAGTTTTTTTCTGTCGGCTAGAAACTGAAATTCAAGTTTTTTACTAACTACGTTTCTATACCAATATGCTAGGAAATATTCATGAGGGAAGCAAATACTTTTAATTTTTAATTTGATAAACAAAAGTGATGCCAGTATTAATTGGCATTGCAAAGTTTTCGATAGACCTTATTGATTATTAATTTGAGCTTGAATGGACTCTGATGTAAGTTAGCCGTTCAGGAGGATAAAGTAAGCCGAGCGTGTCAAAATGTTAAGTGTATAGTTTATTTGCAAACTCACTTATGCCGAAAGCAATTTGGAATGGCGCAGTTTTAGCCGAAAGCGATCGCACCGTAGTTGTGGAAAACAACCATTATTTCCCTGCTGACACCATTAACAAGGAGTATTTCACAGACAGCAACACTCACAGTACTTGTCCTTGGAAAGGTGTCGCTAGCTACTACAGTATTGAAGTTGATGGACAAATCAACAAAGATGCTGCTTGGTACTATCCCAGCACTAAAGAGAAGGCTAAGAATATTGAGGGTTATGTGGCCTTCTGGAAGGGTGTAAAAGTTGAGGCTTAATAAAGGTTCCTAGAAGTATTTTGTTTCCGGGAAATTGATTCACAATTTACAGCAATCATCAAACTAAACTTTGTGGAGGTTGGCTTGTGTCAACCTCCACAGTCTTAAAATATTTGCTAAGTATCAGTAAGGATTTTGGGATGTGATTTACTGAAGCGATCGCAGTTTTTCAATTACAGACTCAGAAGTATACCCTGATAGTCATTTATGGGAAATCTCATTCAGAGTTTTAGCTAATAAATACTTGCTTTCTCTTCACTAACCAAGCCAGACCACCAGCAAGTATAACACCAGCGATCGCACTTGGTTCGGGTACTTGTCTCACAGTAACGTTAGGGTTTGTAATACTGATGGTGCCTGCTCCGATTGAAATATTGCCACCGCTACTGCTTTGCCCAGAATTGCCGCCGCTGGTTGGGTTACTTGGAACTGTTACATTACTATCATTAATCAGTGTCAGTGAATTAGCATTAATCTGCACACTATTGCCGTTGATAGTGCTATTGATAAACGTTACGTTACCAGTACTGTTATCTATTTTCACATCGTCACTGCTAACAGTACTATTGATAAACGTTAGGTTACTAGAATTGTAACCATTGATATTACCAGCGATCGCTAGCCCAGAAAGTATAACATCGGCGGCGGTAATGTCAAAGACGGGGAATTGATTGTTGGCACTGATAGTAAGTAAATTAGCAGCTGGGCCATTGATAGTTAGGTTTTTAGCGATCGCAACTGCCCCACTCGTCAGGGTAATTGTACTGGGATTACTACCCAATAGGAACTCTACTACGTCATTGCTAGTTGCAATGTTGATAGTGTCTCGCAACGAGCCAATGCCAGTGTCATTGAGATTGTTAACCGTCAAGGTAGCAGCTTGGGCTGATTCCACTTGCATTATTACCCAGGACAAAGCAACGGCTGTGGAAATAGCTTGAGCGACAGCCTTTTTTCTATTGTTTTTTATCACCTAAAACTCCTGGTATTAATTTGTCAAAGAATAAAAAAGTTATTTGTACAATTACATAGATACATCATAATGTTTAAATTTAATTTGCAAAGCGGGTTTTAATAATTAACAGATTCAAAATGTAATTGAATAATTTTCAAAAGGCTGTGAAATATTGCCCGTATCGCTAGAAATGCTTCAATATGCAGCGAATAGCGATCGCCTATTCGTGGCTTTGACTTGAATCAAAGGTGGTTCACTCTGCATCAATACCTTGCCACAACTGAGAGATAGGTACAGTATTTCCGGTCATCGCATCGTACCAACCTTTCGTGAATCTGAATTATGCTGGTAATTGTATAGGACTTGTATATATAAATTTTGCTTAAGCTGTGGTAACAATTGCATAAGCGTTTGCCACAAATAGATAAGCTTTGGTAACGAAACAACTGCATTGATAAGTTTTGCTTAAGCTGTGGTAACGATCGCATAAGTTTTGTCACAAATACATAAGCGTTCTGAACAAAATAACTTGTGTTGTGAACGAACGGACAAGTTTTCGTTACCAACGGATAAGCGTTTTGAACGAAACAACTTGTGTTGTGAACGAATGGACAAGTTTTTGTTGCCAACGGATAAGCATTTTGAACGAAACAACTTGTGTTCTTAACGAATGGACAAGCTGTGGTAACGACAACAACTTTATTCTTAACGTCCGCTTCTGTGTTGGTAACAAATGGACAAGCTGCCGTTACCATGAGAACTTCATTTGTAAGTTCGCTGCTGCAAAAGTACTTAAATTATTCTTGTGAAGAGGATTTTCTTTAAGCTTTGCATTACACGAGTAGCAAGATTACGCTGATGACAAGCTTGATAGAAATCGGGGTAAGGCATATTCTGGGCGCAATTCCAGGTTAAATCGTAGCAGTCATTATCCAATTGCCAATAACCACTTAAAGCTTTAACTACCTCAAAGCGATGTTTATTATCCTGTAGAATTTTCTCTAAGCTTTCTGCTGCCTGCCAACGGGTGGAGTCATTCACAGTAGTTGATTGCAGCAGTTGCACTAAGGCTGCGATCGCAATTTCATTGCCTGTGGCGATTTTCCCTAAGCTATCTGCTGCTTCACTACGGGTGTCGTCATCCACAGTAGTTGATTGCAGCAGTTGCACCAAGGCGGCGATTGCAATTTCATTGCCTGGGTCGATTTCCCCTAAGCTATCTGCTGCCTGCCTACGGGTGGAGTCCTTCACAGTAGTTGATTGCAGCAGTTGCACTAAGGCGGCGATCGCAATTTCATTGTCTGGGTCGATTTGCCCGTAGCTTGATACTACCAAGCTACGGGCGAAGTCATACATATTAGTTGATTGCGGTAGTTGCACCAAAGCTGCGATTGCAATTTCATTGCCTGTGACGATTCTCCTTAAGCTAGATTCTGCCAGCCAACGGGTGAAGACATCCAAATTAATTGATTGCAGCAGTTGCGCCAAGGTTGCGATTGCGATTTCATTGCCAGGGTCGATCTGCCCTAAGCTTGATGCTGCCAAGCTATGGGTGAAGTCATCCACATTAGTTGATTGCAGCAGTTGCACCAAGGTTGCGATCACAATTTTATTGCCTGTGCCGATTAGCCCTAAGCTTGATGCTGCGAGGCTACGGGTAATGTCATCCACATTAGTTGATTGCAGCAGTTGCACCAAGGTTGCGATCGCAATTTCATCGCCAGGATTGATTTGCCCTAAGTTATATCCTGCTTGCCAACGGATGAAGCCATCTAGATGATTTGATTGCAGCAGTTGCACCAAGGCTACGATCGCAATTTTATTACCAGGGTCGATTTGCCCTAAGCTAGATGCTATCTGTATACGGGTGTAGTCGTTCGCATCTTTTGATTGCAACTGTTTTACCAAGGCTGCGATCGCTTTTATGCGGTCTGTTTGTTGCAATGCTGACTTAGCTTCCTCTTCGATTGACCTCAGACTATCAATTGTCCACTTGACAATTTGCGCTATTATTTCATCTGCTTTAAAATAATCTTTAAATTCTGCAATGCCTGCGGCAGCTAAAAAATAGGCACGATATTCATAACATTTACGACATCCATCTTTAAAAGTAACTAAAGCATCGATAAACTGTTGTTTTTGCTGTTTGAGGTTTTCTTCTGGTCGTCCTAGCCAAAGTAATATTGTTTGCTTCCATTGCGGTTCAAAGATGCGATAAGTTCCTTGACTGGGATTTTTAGGAACGTGCTTGAGAAAGAAACGCCAGTCATCAATTGCTTTAGCAGCAAAATACTCTTGAAATGAGGCATGAAAGAAAGCGTAAACATGTTTTCTATTCGTATCTATCCCAACACAGTTTAGCCAACCGCGATTTAGTGCCAATTTCAGCAGCGAATTTTCATCATCAGCATCACCCAAAAACTGATTAACAAAATCCTGCCGCAAGCGAAAACGGGTTGCTTCTTTGTCTATTGCTTCTTTAGCTAATTCCCCCAATTTGATATTGAGTTGCTGACGCTGGTCAGAATTTGTAGCAAATTCGGCTTTTTTCCAATTGTCGAAGTCATCAACAAATTGTTGATAGAGTCCCGCTTGAGTATCGGGTAATTTACCATCTCCCGATTGCCAATTTAAACACAGCAGCGTTAACCGCAAAGGATTTTTCACTAAATCCTGAATCCGTTCTTTACCTGATTTTTTTAACGCAGTACATAACTGCTTTCCAGTTTCAGGAATAGCAGCAAACCATTTGTGAATAAATTTCTCTACCTGTTGTGGATAAGAAAAATTTAAAGTGCGATAGGTATCAAAATCATTAAGTGCATTAATGCTGCCATCCCACAGATTAACCCGACAGGTTAGCACAATTCGCACTTGAGAAATTAACCCCCCTTCACGAAATTGCCGTGCAATCTCTGTTAGAGGATTAGATGCGGACATTTCATCTAACCCATCTAACAACAGCCACACATTATTTTGATTAAACAGAGTAACAAAATCATTCTTCAATTGCTTAGTGGCTTCAGCTTTACCTATTTTCTCAGCAACCTGAGTTAACCAAGTTTCAAACAGATAAGATTTTAGTTCCTTCTCTCGCAAATCGGCTAAAGATACCCAAATGACAATTGACTGGTGAATCTCACGAGATACCCAATCAGCAATCTGCTGTAATAGTGTTGTCTTTCCTGCACCTGGTTCGCCAATAATTGCAATTCGCTTACCTTGACTTTTAGGCGTGTTCTTCTGTTTGAGAACTTGTTCAAGAAAAGCATCATGCTCAAACGTTTTGGTGATTTCTGTCTCTTTGTACAGTTCTGACCCCTGTTCTGGAGAAATATCACCCTGACGCTTAGATTGTTTTTTACGCTCAATTAATCCCAATGGTACGTAAACATCATTAACTTGCAGCGCTACCCCTTCAGTCGATGTCAGAGGATTTGTAGTCAGCTTTTGCCGTTCTGCCAACAATTCACGGCAGATTTTACGCCAGTCATCGGGAGTTAATTTTGTCCCATCCTCCCCTTGAGACGACTTTGGTCAGAAGTTATTAGTGATTGACCCAGTATTATTGATTTGTTGGGCAACCATTGCTGTTTTTTCGATCGTAAGATTCTCTGCTAACTTTGCAAAGTTGTTGATAACTGAAGGCTCCGACTTGATTTCTGCTGCTAATTTTTGAATTTCCTTAGCAGTCTCAGATTGATCTTTGTTGACTGCTGTTTCTACTTCTACAACAGCTTGAGCAATTTCTGGGTCTTGTGCTGCTGCTTGAAGTTCCAGCACTGCTTGACCATAATCTAATCGTTGCGGTTCATTTGCTTCTACAACACTAGTGAGAGATGGTGCTTGATGCTTCTGGCGGAGTAATCCGATTAACTTGCCACCTAGGGTCCATGTAGCATCACCAATATTTTCGCCGATTTTCTCCTGTGCTTTAGTCCAAAGCGTAGTTGCGATCGCAGTAGCAACAGCCGTCAGTGTTACAGTTATCATAAATTCACTACAAATTAAATTAAATAATACAAATAGTATTACGCAAAAGCTGGGCGATTATTACTGAACATAACCCAGCTTTTTAACCCGCACAGGGGGGTTTTGTCTGTATAGCCGTGATTTCTAATCGCCAAGGCACTATAAAATAAACGGTGCGTTAGCCTTTGGCTAACGCACCCTACAAAATATATGAAATCTAATTATGAATTATCAATTAGAAGCTGCCTTCTCTGCCACATTACGAATTATTTCCTCCAACGTTTGGAGTAATTCTTGCTCGTTATAAGGTTTAGAAAAGTAAGCCCGCGCCCCCAATTGCATAGCTAGTTGTCGATGTTTATTGCTGCTACGAGAAGTCAACATCGCAACTGGAATATTTTTTGTATCAACATCTGAATTTACCTTACCTAAAAAGCCATAACCATCAAGTCGAGGCATTTCAATATCACAAATTACCGCCTCAACTCTTAATCCACTATGGAGTTTTTCTAAAGCATCTTGACCATCTTTAGCTTGTTCTACTTGATAACCTCCCTTTTCCAGAGTCAGGGCTAAAAAGCGGCGAACATTAATCGAGTCATCCACAATTAAAATTGTGCCTTTCTGCTTCACAGATGCTGCTGATATTTTATTTTCATCAAATATCAAGAATGGCGTTTTTAACCTTGCCGATGGTAATTGAATACCTTTAGGAGTCCGGCGATTTGTAGCAATCCAATACAGCAATTCATTAACATTAACTAGTGGCACTACTCGACCATCACCGAGAATTGTGCAGTTGCTGAAGCCTTCCGGTAAAGGTATATTTCCCTCAACTTGGCGAATAGCAACTTCTTGTTCGCCCCAGCAACGGTCTATTTGGATTGCTACTGGCTGATTATTCCCTTTGACTACTAATACACTGTTAGCATTAATTGCTGCTGGAGTCTCTAATTCTGAAGTATCATAGCGCAGACAATTAAACTCTAAATAAGGAGTCAGGCGAATCAGTGGCAGCATAGTTCCTTGCCAATTTAGAACTTCGCTACCTGCCATTTGAAAAACTCGCTCGTTTTGGAGTAAGAATATTTCTGAAATGACATCTGTAGGAAATGCCAACAGCATTTTGTTGATTTCTACCAGCAGAACTCGGGCAACGGAAAGTGTAAATGGTACTGATAGGGTGAAGGTAGTACCAACTCCTGGTTCTGTATCAACTTTCACATCTCCTCGAATCAGTTTGAGGTTGTTACGAACTACATCCATACCGACACCGCGACCAGATAATGCTGTAACTTGCTCGGAGGTGGTAAAACCTGGTTCAAAAATTAGTGATAATAGTTCTTCATCACTAGCATTAGCGAGTAGAGAAGCATCTAATCCCATAGCGAGGGCGCGGGTGCGAATTTTCTCCAAAGAAATGCCCCAACCATCATCACGGATGGTAATCAGGGTACGATTACTGCGGTGACTGGCTGTAATTTCAATTAATCCTTGTTCTGGTTTACCCAGAAGGCGGCGAGTGCCAGAATCTTCGATACCATGATCGAAAGCATTCCTTAAGAGATGCATTAAAGGTTCGTTTAATGTTTCTAAAATGCTGCGTTCAATTAACGTGTTGCCACCTTCAATTTTTAACTGGACATTTTTCCCATACTCTACATTTAAATCGCGCAAAGCTCTAGGAAAACGTTCGGTTAAATCGGATAGCGGCCGCATTCTGATGTGATTTAACTTTGTCTGTAACTGTTTGGATGTTTTGTTAATTTTACGAGCAATTTGGTCTGTATCATCTACACTGAGTTGCACATCAGTTGTAACTTCCTGTACCTGAACAATGGTTTCCATAACTTCCTGCGATCGCAGGTTTAAATCGTTATAACGATCCATTTCTAAAGCATCAAATTCCCTCTCTGTACCTTGTGTTTGGTGTCCATTTTCAGCTTGCACTCCCACAGACGTAGCAGCTTGAGTAGAAATTTTGTCATAAGCTATACGTAAATCCTGGTTTTCCCGATCGAGAACTTGTACTCGCTGGTTCAGGTTACGAACGAGTTTGCGTAATCTTTCTAGTTGCGAGTTCAAGCCATTTCGTTGAACAATCAGTTCGCCAAATAAATCATTAATTTGCTCTAGTTGTTTGCTGGGAACTCGGACGCTATTCTCAGGAATTTCCCGATCTTTAACAACGCCATTTGATTCTCCTTTACCTTCGCTAGATTTGGCATCTGGAGAATTATTTTCTCTGGCAAATATGGGATTTTGTTCTGTAACATTGATAGCATTAACATCATCGGCAAACTCTGCATCTACAAATGTAAAATTAGCAGCGATACCTGCACTAGGCTGCGCCAACGCTTCATCATTAGTCCAATTTTCTCTAATGTTTTCTGGCTGCCAAACAGATGTTGGCACGACTTCTGTATCGATGATATCTGTGTCTGCGGGGGGAAGTTGTGGTGTTACTTCTGCTGGTGGTAATAGTAGCTGGGATTGCGTATAACTACCAAAATCAAGTTCTGTAGGTAAGTTATCTAATTGATTTGTCAGCACCAAAGCTTGCGATCGCCGCCATGCTTGCAATGCTAACTGGGCAATTTCGGGAATGCGATCGCTGCTAGCCGTTTCTAATTGCTGCGTTACTGACTCACAAAGCTTGCTAAAAGCTACCAACTGGAGCATTTCGCCCAAACCACCCAATTCCGCCGCCATAATCACAACTTCTTCATGCAATCCGGGCTGTTGGCTATCTGCCAATAAAGATTCTAGACGCTGCAAACACTCTTCTACTTCTGTGGCAAATAGCAAGGGGATAACGTCTTGTCCATCCTCCGGGGATAACATGGACGAGGCATCCTCTGGGGTGGGGTCGCCTAAGCGATCGTGCAACTCATCAAAAACTGGATAACAAAAGGTTGCTAACCACGCATCTTCAACAACATTTCCTTCTGCAAGCAATTCGACAATTTGACGCAGCCAATCAACTCCAGATAGCAATAAACTTTGCAATTGGGTGTCAATTTCTAGAGAATTTTTTTTAGTTTTTAAAACTTTAAAGGAATCTTCCAAACGGTGAGATAAATGACTTAGCGATTTAAATCCCATCATCCCCGCACCACCTTTAATAGAATGAGCGGCGCGGAGTGCAGCATTGATTTTATCTAAATCGATGCGGTTACTAGTATCGATTTCTAGCAACACACCTTCTAACGTATTTAAGTAATCAGTTGCTTCTTCCAGAAACTGCATCTGGATTTCTAATTCTTTGTCTTGTAACATGGTTTTTGTCCTTAGTTATTGGTCATTGGTCATTAGTTATTAGTCATTAGCCATTAGTAAAAAGACAACAAACAAATAACAAAAGTCATTCATCATTGGTCACTAGCAAAGGACAAATGACAAATGACAAATGACAAACTTAACTAACTTTGAAAGCCTCGACAGTCTCTTGCAACTGCTGGGAAATTTCCACAGTTTGTTGTAGAGATTGGGAAACTTGACGAGAAGAATCGCTGGTGCGTTGTGATATAGCAGCAATATCTTTCATCAATTGGCTAACACTTTGTGATGTTTCAACCTGAGATGCAGTTGCAGTGGAAATCGACTGCACCAAGGAGTCAATTTGAAGGGATACATCCAAAATTTCACTCAGACTTTGTTTAGCCTCCTCTACAATTCGAGTTCCTTCCACTACTTGGGTAGTGCCTATTTCCATCGCCTGCACCACTTCACTGGTTTCTCGTTGGATATTTTCAACAATTTGTTCAATTTCTTGGGTTGCTGCGGCACTCCTGACTGCTAGTTCGCCGACTTCTTCCGCAACTACGGCAAAACCTTGACCTTCTTCACCCGCACGCGCTGCTTCAATACCAGCGTTAATGGCCAGTAAGTTAGTTTGAATGGCGATTTGGTTAATCAAGGAAACCACACGGGAAATTTGTTGCGAAGATTCTCCCAAACGTTTCACTTTCTTAGCAGTTTCACCCACAGTTTCCCGCAAAGACAGGATATTTTGGACTGTTAAATCCATTGCGTGTCCACTCTTGGTAGCGGTGTGCGCCGCATGATTGGCAACGAAAGCAGCTTTTTCGGCACTTTCGGCTACGGCTTTCATGGATTGGGTCATTTGGTCAACAGCATCGAGGGTGCGGTTGATTTCGGCAGCTTGGGTAAGTGCTTCCTCTGCTAAATGGCGAATGGCTCCTTCGTTAGAGCCAATGGCAGTATTAACGTGGGTGGCAGCTTGTTGAACTTGGGTAACAATATCCCGGAGGCTTTCGACAATGGAGTTGAAAAAGTCGGCAACAGTGCCTATTTCTCCGGCTGTCACGTCTGCACGCACTGTCAAGTCGCCTCTGGCTGCACCTTCTACATCGTTGAGTAGTTCTAAAAGTTGCTGTTGCAGTGTTTCTTTTTGGTGCCGTTCATCGTCAGAATCGGTGACTGCGACATTTCTAACTTGTTCTATCTCTTCTAACAACTTGGCTTGTTCTAAGGCGTAACCGACTTGAGTTGCTATCTGTTGAAACAAGTCAATTTCCGGTTGTTGCCAAACACGCACAGTTTCGCAATGGTGAGCAATTAATAAGCCTAAAAGTTGCTCTTGGACAAGAATTGGTACGACCAAATTACCTTTGACAGCAAATTTTTCTAAAAATTGAATGTAACCGTTGGCATTTTTCAGGCTTTGGTCTTGATGAATATTGGCAATTGCTTGCACCTGTCCATCATGAGAAGTTTCTAGATAACGTTCCCGAAAATAAGGCTCGTCGATTTTCACTCCAAGCATTTCTGGCCAATTACCAGTTACCGATTCCGCAACAACAACACCATCCCGCTTATCTGGATTCAGACTATAAATGATTACTCGGTCTGTTTTTAGCACTTGCTGAACTTCTTTCACTACTGCGTGAAAAATATCTTCAGTTTTGAGACTTTTCCGAATTCGTAGGGTAATATCTGCTAGTAATTTTGCCCCTTCAATATCTACTTCTTGTTCCTTAACTAAAACCTGCAATTGTTCGGCCATAAGGTTGATGTTTGCACTCAATACCCCTAATTCGTCTTCACTTTCGATTTCCACACGGGTATTGAATTTACCTTGACCAAGCTTTGCTAATGCCGCAGTTGCAGTGATAATTGGCAGTGTAGTCAGTTTAGCTAACCGAGATGCGATCGCACCCACAATCAATGCTGTCACTGCTGTACCGATGGCTATAGTCCACAACAACTGTTTTTGCGGCTCAAATACAATTGCTGTATCTGTGGATAAAAGTACTTGCCAGTTTAAATCTGGTAAGCCGTCTAGCCTACTGGCTGGTACGTAGCTGACTAATTCTGGTTTTTTGTCAGTTTTGGAAACATCTATAAAACTATCTACCTTATTTGCTGCCAGCAGTTTAGGTAAATTAGAATACTCTGCTTTTGCTTCTTTCCCCAATAATTCCTTTTGGGGACTCAAGAAAACTGTTCCTGAAGCATCGAGCAAATAGTATTGTTGTCCATTGGCTACGTAGTTCTTGATGACTTCCTCTAAAGATTTTACGGGCATCCGCGCTCTGACCACACCAATGGTTTGGCCCGTCCTTGTCTCTTTCACAGGTGCAGCTATATAAATATTCACTACACCAGTGTTTTTTGCTGCTTCCGGTTTACTGATGACAGGAGTATCTTTTTGTAAAGCGTCTTGAAAGTAGGTAAGGTCTTTTTGGTTATCCAAAGGTTCGCCTGTGGATTGGACAATCAAGTTACCTTGACGATCGAAAACAGCAACGCTGTCATAAGCTTTGTAGGCTTCGACAACTCGATCTAGGACTGCTTGCTTTTGCTGAGTGGTGATATTTACACTAGCTTGAGGACTTGTCAAAAAAAGCAAACTTGATATGACCTGAATATCACTGTAGCGTCCCAACATAAAACGGTTAACTTTATCACTTAAACCAGTGGCTTCAGCTTGTTGAGACTGGGTAATTTGCTTAGTAATGGACTTATTGGCAAAAGTAAAAGCGATCGCACCAATACCCAATACTGGTATTGTACCGATTGCGATCGCTAAAATAGTCGCTTTCTTAGCCAATCCAAGTTTTGTAAAAGAGGCAAAAGCTTGATTTAGCGAAGAATTATTAGCCGTTTCACTACTATTTTTAGTTGGCAATTTTATGGCACTACCAGTTATTTTTTGGGATGAAATCAGTGATGCTCGATTTTGAGCGCTACTACCTTGATTTCCGTTGGTTTTATTAAACATAAAAATAGTTATCCTAACTATGTGAATAAGAACACTAAAATTTTTAGTAGTACACCCTACTCACTGCGGAGAATAGAAGATTGCCCAATTGCCTGTGCATCTAATACCAGCAATATTTCTTCTTGTTGGACAACACAGCCACATAAATAAGGAACTAAACTGGATGCCACTTGTCCTATAGGTGATTGAATATCATCAGGAATGAACTTAGTGGTACCTTTTATTTCTTGCACAACTAAACCTAGCACCAATGATTCCACTTGAATAACGATCGCACTGTACTGCCGCAGTCGATAATCAAGAGATTCTAAATTGAGCATTCTTGGCAAATCAACTACCCAAATTATCCGACTCCGCCAATTCATTAATCCTAATATGCAGGTGGGCATATTAGGCATTGGGGTTACAGATTCAATAGGCACAAGAATTGCTTCTTGCGTATGCTTCATTGATAAAACCGCAGCAGTCTGTTGATTTAGCTGAAACTTTAGATAACCGTCTGCTAAATTATTTTGAGTTGGTTTTAAAGGAAGTGTAATGTTTGTACTAGTCATTGATTCAAATTACCACTGATTTAATAGTACGTAGCAGATGTTCGCGAGTATAAGGTTTAGTTATGTAGGCATCTGCGCCTTGTCTCATCGCCCATAAACGGTCAATTTCTTGATTTTTGGAACTACAAATCACAATCGGCACTTTTGAAGTAATCGGATTTCTTCTCAAAGAACGACACAACTCAAATCCGCTCATTTCTGGCATTACTACATCAGTAACGATCGCATCTGGTTTTTCTAACACAGCTTTTTCTAAACCCTCTTTTGCACCACTTGCTTTAATTACGTTGTAACCACTCTCTTTGAGATAATGGCTCATTAATTCCAATTCACTGGGAGAATCTTCTACAATCAGAATTGTGCCAATTAAAGTCAGACTCACTATTAAATCTCCTAACAAATAACTTAAGGCGATTAAATTTGGTTATAGTTATTGGTTGTTAATAAATTAACCAAGATGTTTAAAAACCATTTTTAGCAATTCTGATTGTGTAAAAGGCTTAGTCAAATATCCTGACGATCTGACCATTTTTGCCTTTGCCCTGTCGATAAATCCTGTTCTACCAGTCACCATAATAATAGGTGTATGTTTAAAAGCTGAATGTTTTCGTAATAATGAACATAGCTCATAACCATCTAAACTTGGCATCTCAACATCTAGCAAAATCAGATCGGGCTTACTCCGAAGAATTTGCATTAAAGCCTTCACAGGATCGTTGATAGTTACAACTGAAAATGTATTTTCATCCAAAAAGTGTTTGATGGAATTCAAAACTGTTTGGCTATCATCGATGCAGGCAATTGTATATAGCTTTTTGCCAACAGTTGGCTGAGTAGTTTTATTATTTTCAGGAATATCAAAATTGATTGGTATCGGCAACTTTTGCCCAAGTTTTATTTGTAGTTGTGGCTGAACTTGAGACGGTTGTATTTTAGACAAAACTTGGGAACTCCCACCAGCCGGAATTGATGACTGGATATTTTGCCGATTTCGTAATTGCTTTTGACAGTATTCAACAAGTAACCGCAAATCCAGGCGGCAGAACTTTGGTAGTTCATCCAAAGAGCTTTCCGGGCTGAATTCATAGCTACCTTCTTTTAAGCATAAAAATGATTCCAGTACTTCTTTTGCTAATTCATCTATCAGGCTTGCTGCTTGTACAGAAGTAATATAGTCCTGATTTACTAACCAACAAATAGCTTGGTAATCCGCATTGGGTATTGATTGATGTTCATTCTTTGTCTCAAACATCAGCCGCATCTGCACGCGAGTGGCGCTGTTGAGAGCGGGGATTTGCTGGCTTAAGCGTCGCAAGTGGCTGTCAAGCCGCTCAAACAGTTTATCTGAATAGGAGGCATAAGTAAGTTTACCGTCCTCTAGATAAATTGACCAAGAAACTATTCCAGTAAATATGCTTAAGCACCCTGTAGCACGCCGACTGGTTAATTGTGCCAACAGAGATAGCGGATGTAGTTTCTGGAACAACCTGTAGCTACCTATAGGAGTTGTGCTCATTTTGCTTTTACTTCAGCTAAATTCGATCCGTGTAAACTAAATTCGTATAGAGTTATTCCACAATTAAAATCAAGTAAAAAGCATCAAACTTTTGTATGTTAAAGTACATCAGTTTATATTTAGGGTTTGTGGTGAAACTCAACGAAAATAGCGTTCTTTTCAAACGATCAAATCTCAGCAAATTCGTAAATTCTTATTAATTTACTTCCTGTTACTGAGATTTACAGACATCTTTGGAGAATAAGACATAGAAATGTCAAGACTAGATGAAGCCACTTTCCATTGAGTAACCCCAATCTGACCACAGGAATAATACTGATTTTCTTAAATCAATATATTTGAACTTCTGTATTTACACTTAAAAAAATCCAGTCTTTAAGCATATAAGTACTAAATAAAGCCACTCTTCATTAAGCAACCCTGTTGTGACTACAGGGATAATACTGATTTTTTTGAAAAAAATAAAACACAATTCAGAGGAAATAATAACTAGATCGGCCAAAGGTATGAAATTAACCAAGTCTCCAGGTGAATTTTTCTGGTTGTCCAAAAAATTTGCGCGATCGCCAGTTTATTCGTACTGTGGATGTAGTGTTAGTGCGCTGATTAAGCATTAGGATGTATAATTTCTGAATGCTTCGTGTCTTTATTTACTGGCTTTATGCGTTATTCTGTATTGGCCACTGACTACGACGGTACACTAGCAACTGACAATCATGTAAATGATAATACTTTGGCAGCACTCTCACGTCTGCGGAATTCTGGTTACAAACTCATCTTGGTGACAGGTAGACAGCTAGATGAATTGCTGCAAGTTTTTGGACAAGTAGATTTATTTGATTATGTAGTAGCAGAAAACGGCGCTTTGCTGTATTCGCCAGCTACCCGTCGGGAGAAACTATTAGGTTCGCAACCATCAGCAGAATTTATTAACGCATTGCGCGATCGCCAAGTCAATTCCCTGTCAGTTGGCCGTGTAATTGTTGCGACTTGGCATCCCCAAGAAACTATAGTTTTAGAAACTATCCGCCAGATGGGATTAGAATTACAAGTTATATTGAATAAAGGTGCGGTGATGGTGCTACCATCAGGAATTAATAAAGCCACAGGGTTAGCTGCCGCTTTGGATGAGATGCAGTTATCACCTGAAAATGTAGTTGGGATTGGCGATGCCGAAAATGACCATGATTTCCTCAATATTTGTGGTTATTCAGTAGCGGTTGCCAATGCTTTGCCGATGCTCAAAGAGCGTGTAGATTTTGTGACTAATGGTAGTCGGGGGGATGGTGTTATGGAACTAATTGAAAAACTCATCACCTCAGATTTAGCTGAATTTGGGCATTAATTTAAGCAGATTTATTTATGCAAAAAAAAGGAGAGTATTGCTACTCTCCTAACGTAATATGAGTGAGGGAAAATTTTCAGTTTAGTGATGAAGTCTCGCTTGACGTTCCCGCAATTCACGGGCTTGACGTTCCCGCAATTCACGGGCTTGACGTTCGCGTAACTCACGAGCTTTACGTTCGCGCAATTCACGAGCTTGACGTTCGCGTAATTCACGAGCGCGTTGTTCGCGAACTTGACGTTCGTGTTCGACTTTACTGTTGTTAAAAGCTACAGTATTACGATTAAAGTTATCATGCTCAGATTTAAATTCAGCAGCATTAGCATTTTGAGAAACAGCAGCAATTGAAGCAGCTGCTAATAAGCCTCCAAGAAGAATAGATTTAAAGCGGTTCATATATCCTTTAATGTGCCTTGCATTACTTGATTTGTACATCTTCAATGTAATCGGAATAATCAGGTATATGCCTGTATACAAAGTCATGTTGAAATAGTTACAAAAGTAACTATTTTTAGGATTTATATTTGATTTTTGAAAAGTTCTAATGGTCAAAATCTTCCCTGACATGGGTTATACCCTAGTATGCCTAGCAAGATTCAAGTTGGATTCCTATATTTAGAGGTGATTATTCAAAACTTTTTTATATAAGTAAGTCGGTACAAATAAATCTAAGCATGTAACAGAATGTAAAAACTACAAGACCTTTGCGATTGCTTCATTCCACTTCGTTACATTCGCAATGACATACATTGAAATTTTCATGCCGACTTACTTAACTGAAAATCCCAAGGCTCCCTTGAAGTTACTGTTTAGCCTTGTAGCAAATGCGATTGGCGAAGCCCTGCCATAGCATTCGCCCACCCGAAAGCGAACCAGCGTCCATAGTGCAGTGCTACATGGAACAACAAAGCACAGTCACAATTAAAATTTTCTCTAAAAAAGGTAGGATAAGCGATCGCAGCAATCACCATAAGAGATGATTGTCTTCAGGTTTGATATCATCCAATAAATGAGCGATCGCAAAGTCACAAGTGCGGATAAAAGGACTTGAACCTTCACTCCTTTCGGAACTAGAACCTAAATCTAGCGCGTCTGCCAATTTCGCCATATCCGCATCAGTTTACTATCTTACCACAAGAAATTATTTTTGGGAATAGGGAATAAATGAGTCGGCGAGAAGAAAGAGTTTTTCCCCCTGCACCCTTCTCCCTGCCCCTCTGCCTCTTCCCCATGCCCAATTACATAACTGCAACACGAGGCAGACGATGCTTAAACCCGCAGAGAATTTCCCATGAAATAGTATTTAATTGTTCAGCCCAATCATCTGCTGAAATCTGTTCTTTTCCCTGTTCCCCTAACAAAGTGACTACTTCTCCTTCTTGGATATTGGGTATGGCACTCACATCCAGCATCAGCTGATCCATTGTAATTGTCCCGATTTGCGAAACTCTCTGACCGCGAATTAACACCTGCATTTTGTTAGAAAGACTGCGAGGAACGCCGTCAGCATAGCCAATTCCCACGACAGCAAGGCGAAGTTCGCGCGGGGCAATAAATTTATGCCCGTAGCTGACAGCAGTTCCAGCGGCAATTGTTTTAACTTGGGTGACTCGTGCTTTAAGTTGCAAAACGGGTTTGAGATCGATCGCATTTTGTAAATGCGGTGCTGGGTAGAGTCCGTAAACAGCTAAACCTACTCGCACAATGTCGTAGTGCAATGACTGATCTGTGAGTGCAGCTGCTGAGTTTGCCAAGTGCAAGCATGGCACTTCAATTCCCATTGCTTTGATTTGGGCGATCGCTGACTCAAATCGTCTATGCTGTTCTTCCATTGCCGTTGTATCAGGATCGTCTGCTGTTGCCAAATGAGAATAAATACTGGCAATAGATAGATGTGGTAAACGCTGCACTAATTGCACGAATTCACCAGCTTGCTGCCAATTAGTTCCTAACCTAGACATTCCCGTGTCTAATTTGATGTGTACGGCCACTGGAGAACCATGATTCATGGATTCCAGAGTATCGGAAAATACCAAAGCTTGTTTAGGACTACAGAGTGTGGGCTGAAGTTTCCAATGTGCGATCGCATGAATCTGTTCTGGTGTATGAGTTGCTCCTAAAATCAAAATGGGCGCTTCAATCCCGCCTTCTCGCAATTGAATAGCTTCTGGAACTGTAGCGACTCCCAGCCAACTAGCTCCCGATTGAATTACAGTTTGGGCGACTGTTACCGCTCCATGTCCATAAGCATCAGCTTTTACTACTGCCATCAACTGAGTCCGCGGCGATAAAAACTGCACCAATTGCTGTACGTTATACGACAATGCCCCTAAATCAATTTCTACCCAAGCTCGTTGCGAAAACCACGCGTAGGGGTCGCACTGCTGATTAGGAACTACACCAGGGATTTCTTTGCGACTTAACATTTGTACTGACTCCTATCCCACCACGGCTAAACTTTCAAGTTATCTATCTATACACGCTCCTAAAAGCGAGATCAGATTAAATAGGAAGTTTAACCTTCATATTGGAATTGATACAAGATGTTGCGTTAGTAAAATAAAAGTTAAGATTTATTCGCAAGGAGTTAGAAGTAAATCTTATGGCTCGGCTTTTTGCTGTGTTATTTGCATTAGCCTACGTAAAATTCCTGCTGTCGGGTGAGAAGTTTTACTTTCAAACTGCTAACTCTTGATTTATAACTCTTAACTCATCAATTAATTGTAGAATTCTGCCGAAAGTATAATTTATTCTCATCTCCCTAGCAGGGTGTATTTGTGTTAACATTTATGTAAAGCTAATACCCTGAGCGCAGATACATGGGGAAGGTTTTAGTCTTAAACGCATCTTACGAACCTCTCAATATAACGAGTTGGCGGCGTGCTGTGGTTCTGTTAATCAAAGGCAAAGCAGAACGCGTAGAACACAACGGTAAATTCCTGTACTCGGATTTTCCATTGCCGACCGTAATCCGGTTACGTCATTATGTACGCGTTCCTTATAAAGAAATTCCTCTGACTCGCCGAAATATATTGCACCGCGATGGTCATGCCTGTCAATACTGTGGTTACACAGGAGATGAGTTGACTCTAGACCATGTAATACCGCGATCGCGCAGCGGGGGCGATACTTGGGAGAACATTGTGACCGCTTGTGTCCGTTGCAATGTTAAAAAAGGCAGTCGCACTCCCCATGAAGCTCACATGCCTTTACGTCATCCTCCCCGCCAACCTTATAGCAGCCTCTATTTCGAGGTTAGCAAACATCTTAAGAGTGGATTGCATACAGAGTGGCAAAAGTATGTTATAGGGCTTTGAGCAAAAAAGCGGAGGAGAAAGAATAAAGACCTTGCTGCTTTGGGACACAACCAACAACTTTAGTTATGGAGTGCTGAAAATTGGCGGCTATATGGCTTGCAACGAAGGCGATCGCGTCTTGTAGATAGGCGCAATCCGTTAACGCTCAAGCCTCGATACTTGTGTATGGGGTTTACCTTTTGCTTTGCATCTTCTCTGAATTCTCATAATTTTCCAAGGGGATAAAACACCCATTGTTAATCAAAAATAATTGTTAATTGCTCAATAGTCACAATAATGAGAGGATTGAGCATAAGAATATTTAAAATATCAAGGACTAACCCGAAAGTATAAGATAGAAAGTATGCCTTAAGTAAGATAAAAATTCTGCTGATTAAATTTACCGAAGAGAAAAAAGCTTCTCAAACAGATTTATGCTGCCAGATTCAGCCCAATATACAAAACTTCCTTGTTTCCAGCACTCATACCCCCCTCCAATGGAATTTAGTTGATGTCAAGCGCTGTTACTGACAAAAAATATACTTAGATGTATAGTGCAATGTCTTGATATTTTTGCGAAGATCAAAATAATGTGGCTAAATTCAGTGAATTACCGATCGTAGTATTTCTGAATTAAAGGAGCCTAACACTTTAAAAAAGTTCCCTATGTACTTGAATTCTCCCGTTACTCAGTTTGAGAGTTTGTCATTGACTACAGAGCCAAACCCAGAGGAACCTGAAATAGAGAAAGCGCCAGTGGAAATTGCATTTAAAAGTCCATCATTACCGCCATCGGTAGGCGATGGGGCCATATATCTCAATCACCGTGGTAATTCTCTGGCACAACAAAAGTCAGAAGAACTACAAAAAACTCTTCTGGCACACCGACACGATCGCCAACTGGTAATTCTGCAAGATTTTCCCGATCCTGATGCCCTTTCTTGTGCCTGGGCTTATCAGTTAATTGCCCAGCAATATGATATCAAATGTGAGATAATTTATGCTGGCGCATTGAGCCATCAAGAAAATATTGCCTTGGTAAGGCTGACTAACTTACCAATCCAACGCTGGACAACGCAAACCTTGAAAACTAAAGATTTGTCATCTTATCAAGGTTTTGTATTAATTGATAACCAAGGAACCACTTCACAGCTACTGTCAGCAGTGCAGCAAGCCGGAATTCCCCTAGTGGTACTCATTGACCATCACAGTATCCAAGGCGATCTGCACTCAGAGTTTGAGGATATCCGTCCTTACGTAAGAGCGACGGCAACAATTTTTACGCAATATCTTCAAACAGGATTACTGGCATTAGATAGCAGCATCAATCAACACGTGAAATGTGCCACTGCCTTGATGCACGGCTTGCGATCGGATACAAATCGGTTAATGCAAGCGCAAGAAGAAGACTTTATGGCAGCGGCGTATTTAAGCCGATTTTATGATGCCCAACTGCTGAATGCTATTTTACAGGCGAACCGTTCCAAGCGGGTAATGGATGTGATCGAGCGATCTCTAAAAAATCGCATCGTCCAAAATAACTTTTCCATTGCTGGTGTTGGTTATCTACGCTACGAAGACCGCGATGCCATCCCTCAAGCGGCTGATTTTCTCGTCACAGAAGAAAACGTCCACACTGCCGTAGTTTACGGCATTGTTCACGATGAAGACGATGAACTGGAAATAGTCATCGGTTCCCTGAGAACTAGCAAACTGACCCTTGACCCTGATGAATTCATCAAAGAAGCCTTTGGACAAGATAGTGCAGGGCGGTTTTTCGGCGGTGGAAGGACAAGCGCAGGCGGCTTTGAAATTCCGATGGGCTTCTTATCCGGCAGCAACGAAAATTCTGCCTATGCGAAAATGAAATGGGAAGTATTCGACACTCAAATTAAGCAAAAACTGCTGAGGTTGGTTAATCCTAGAGACAACCCGATTCAATCGGAGTAGAGGGAGATTAAGGAGATGGGGAGAACTCCTAACTTATGCAGCAGTCAAAGTGTTTGGTCAGATAGCATCCCTAAGTCATTCGCGATCAACGTATTTCCCGACTTTTTATAAAAGTCGGGAATTTTGGTCTTTTCACTGAGGCTGAACAGATTAAGGATGTAATTCGTGCTTAATATTATTTGTAAAAGAAGAATCCCATGAAGATTATAGAACTGCAAATGTTACAAACTCTGTATGAGCAAGATTTTTATGCTTGGGTAGAGCAGACAGCAGAGCTTTTGCGATCGCATCAGTGGGACACGCTGGATTTAGAAAACTTAATTGAGGAAGTGGTGGACTTGGGTAAGAGTCAACAGCGTGCCTTGCAGAGTGCGTTACGGTTAGTCTTATCGCATTTGTTGAAATGCAAGTATCAACCAGAACGTCGTAGTCACAGTTGGCAAGTGACAATTACCCGTGAGCGACTAAATATAGATGAATTGCTGCAAGAAAGTCCTAGCTTGCGGCGTTTTTTAAATGATGCCGAGTGGATTAATACTACTTATCAAAGAGCGCGGCGAGAGGCAATGGTGGAAACTGGTTTATCAGAGGATAACTTTGCGATCGCTTGTCCGTTTTCTGTTGATGAGATTTTAGACTTAGACTTTTATCCTAACGCTGACCAATAATCGTAAAGTTATTTACCCTCTAACAACCGCTACTCATAGTCTAAATTAAGTAAAAATACGGCTTAAATTTAGTATGAGAAATGGCTAACATCATGATAATCATGAGCAACCCCAGATTTTTGGTATTACTATCGCCAGTTACCAATTGATATCCAAGAGCTTGCCAATCGATGTTACCAGTTTCTTCAGGAAGATCCCAAACACCCATCATTGCATTTCAAAAAAGTCGGTCAGTTTTGGTCAGTGCGTATTGGTATACATTATGGGGCGCTTGCTGTAAAAGAAGATGATAATTTTGTCTGGTTTTGGATTGGGTCACATCCAGAGTATGACAGATTGCTAAGTGGTGGATAGCGTTCTAACATTGCCTAAGAGTAACCTAACCGCTCACTTGTAATACCAAGTATGGAACTATACTTAATTCGTCATGGCATCGCCGAAGACAAGGCATTAGACATCAAGGATGAAGAACGCAGCCTTACCAAAGAAGGAAGGCAAAAAACTGAGAAAGTTGCCGAAAAACTTGTTAAATTGGGTTTAAGCTTTGATTTAATTCTCACCAGCCCCTTAGTGCGGGCCAGCCAAACGGCTGAAATCCTTATAGAAGAAAAACTAAGCTCCAAGTTAGAAGAATCTAGCCACCTCGCCCATGATGGTCAAATTTCTAGTTGGCTAAAAGACTGGTTAGAACCGAGAAATTATTCCCAAAATACCCAACTGGCGCTGGTTGGACACGAACCTGATTTAACCAATTGGGCAGAAATTCTCCTGTGGGGAGAAGTCAAAGAAAGCTTAGTCTTGAAAAAAGCAGGTATGATTGGGATAAAACTACCAGAAACAGGTTCTCCTGTGGGTCGGAGTCAGATGTTTTGGTTGACACCACCCAAGTACCTGCTATAACAGTTTTTCAACATTTTCGATTGTTGTTAGAACGGCTACTGTTATGGCGACAATAAATTTCTGGTAAGTTAACTCGATCAGATATTTCAAAAAGCAAATGGTGGTGCCATGATGGTGTGCGAATACAAGCCTGGTTTAGAAGGCATTCCCGCCGCTCAATCAAGTATCAGCTATGTTGATGGGCAAAAAGGAATACTAGAATATCGTGGCATCCGAATTGAGGAACTAGCAGAAAAAAGTACATTCCTGGAAACTGCTTATCTCTTGATTTGGGGTGAACTGCCAAACAAGGAAGAACTGGAAGCATTTGAGCATGAAGTTCGTTACCACCGGCGGATAAAATACCGCATTCGGGACATGATGAAATGCTTTCCAGAAAGCGGCCACCCAATGGATGCCCTACAAGCCTCTGCTGCGGCTTTAGGCTTGTTTTATTCACTCCGGGATTTACATAATCCTGCCTACATTCGAGATTCCGTCGTGCGCCTCATAGCAACCATTCCGACGATGGTGGCGGCGTTCCAATTGATGCGAAAAGGCAACGATCCGATACGTCCCCGTGATGACTTAGATTACTCCGCCAACTTTCTATACATGCTTGATGAGCGAGAACCCGATCCTCTGATGGCGCGGATTTTTGATATCTGCTTGATACTTCAAGTCGAGCATACAATGAATGCTTCCACTTTCAGTGCTAGGGTGACAGCTTCTACATTAACCGATCCTTATGCTGTGGTTGCTAGCGCTGTGGGAACTTTGGGAGGGCCCCTGCATGGTGGAGCCAATGAAGAAGTAATTCAGATGTTGGAAAAAATTGGCTCTGTAGAAAATGTCCGTCCCTACATAGACCATTGTCTAGAAACTAAATCTAAGATTATGGGCTTTGGACATCGTGTGTATAAAGTGAAAGACCCACGAGCCATAATTTTACAAGGTCTAGCAGAACAACTGTTTGAAAAGTTTGGGCATGACAAGTTCTATGACATCGCCCTAGAGATGGAACAAGTAGTAGAGGAAAAACTCGGTAGCAAGGGGATTTATCCCAATATTGACTTTTACTCTGGTTTGGTGTATAGGAAGATGGGAATTCCTACAGACTTGTTTACGCCAATATTTGCGATCGCTCGCGTTGCCGGTTGGTTAGCCCACTGGAAAGAACAACTAGCAGAAAACCGGATTTTCCGTCCTACCCAGGTTTATAACGGTCATCACGAAGTGACTTATACCCCAATTGACAAACGGTAATTGGGGATTGGGGATTGGGGATTGGGGATTGGGGATTGGGAACTTGTACTGAGCGCAGCCGTTGGCGCAGCCTCTCGTAGAGAAGTATTGGGAATTGGAGATTGGGAATTGGGCTTTCGTTATTCTCCTTGTCCCCTTGTCTCCCTTGTCCCCTTGTCCCTTGAATAGCCAATCCCAATGCCAACCATAAGTAGAAGTTCTCATATCGCTTCAGAGGGCTAAAACCATCCAAGGATATACTAGGCATGGGAATTAGCGACAAATCTTCTATCAAGCATCATCTGGGCAAAAATTAAAAATGGGTGAATTTACAGGTATTAATTTAACTAATAGTTGTAACTCACCATGACTCGATGTCTTAAAGAGCGGAAACATGAACTCAGGAATTGACCTCCAAGGAACTTTTATTGAATCCCTCCGGGATTTAGGTTTACCAGCAGGAACAGCCAAAGCGATTTGGATGCCCCTGCCAATGATACTGATGCTGATTGGGGCAACAGTGGGGGTATTAGTTGCTACTTGGCTAGAACGAAAAATTTCCGCCTCCGCACAGCAGCGAATTGGGCCAGAATACCAGGGGCCTTTTGGGTTGCTAGTGCCTGTAGCGGATGGTTTGAAATTGGTATTTAAAGAAGATATAGTACCAGCCAAATCTGACCCCTGGCTGTTTACCCTCGGCCCTATTATTGTTGTAATTCCGGTGTTTCTGTCGTTCCTGATCGTTCCCTTTGGGCAGAATATCGTTATTAGCAATGTGGGCATGGGCGTATTCTTGTGGATTGCCTTGTCTAGTATTCAACCCATTGGCTTGCTGATGGCTGGCTACGCATCTAATAACAAATACTCCCTCTTAGGGGGCTTGCGGGCAGCAGCGCAATCTATCAGTTATGAAATTCCTTTGGCATTAGCGGTGTTAGCGATCGCTATGATGTCTAATAGCCTCGACACCGTTGATATTGTCAATCAGCAATCTGGCTACGGCATTCTGGGCTGGAACATTTGGCGACAACCAATCGGTTTTCTAATCTTTTGGATAGCCGCCCTCGCTGAATGCGAACGCTTACCCTTTGACTTACCCGAAGCGGAAGAAGAAATCGTTGCAGGCTATCAGACTGAATATTCAGGCATGAAATTCGGTCTGTTCTACCTGGGTTCCTACGTTAACTTGATCCTTTCTTCCTTACTAGTAGCAATTCTCTACCTGGGCGGTTGGGACTTTCCTATTCCCCTCAACCTCATCGCTGGTTGGCTGGGAGTCAGTGAACTAAATCCCGTGTTCCAGATAGTAACTGCTGCTTTGGGAATCACAATGACCGTCTTCAAAGCCTATTTACTAGTGTTTGTCGCCATCCTATTGCGCTGGACAGTGCCACGGGTACGGATCGATCAACTGTTAGATTTAGGATGGAAGTTTTTGTTGCCAGTTGGTTTAGTTAATCTTCTATTAACCGCCGCCCTGAAACTAGCCTTTCCCTTCGCTTTTGGTGGTTAGTCATTCATTAGTCATTAGTCGTTAGTGAGCCAGCGCGGTCTTGGGGGTTTCCCCCATGAGTGACTGGCGAACCCGTAAGGGTCATTTGCACTAATGACTAATGACCAAGGACAAAGGACAAAGGACAAGGGACAAATAACGCTGATAGCTTAAAAAGAGAGAGTGAGACAAAATGCTCAAGTTCCTAAAACAAGTTGGTGATTACGCCAAAGAAACGGTACAAGCTGCGCGTTACATTGGTCAGGGGCTTTCTGTTACCTTCGACCACATGCGGCGGCGACCAATTACCGTACAATACCCTTACGAAAAACTGATTCCTGGCGAACGGTTTCGCGGTAGGATTCACTTTGAATTTGATAAATGCATTGCTTGCGAAGTTTGCGTTCGCGTTTGTCCAATTAACTTGCCTGTAGTAGATTGGGAATACGACAAAGCCAGCAAAAAGAAAAAACTCAACCACTACAGCATTGACTTTGGAGTTTGTATCTTTTGCGGTAATTGTGTGGAATTCTGCCCAACTAACTGTCTATCGATGACAGAAGAGTATGAGCTTGCCACTTACGATCGCCATGAATTGAACTATGACAGCGTAGCACTAGGTCGTCTGCCTTATAAGGTAACAAACGATCCAATGGTTACACCACTGCGCGAACTAGTTTATCTACCCAAAGGTGTCCTCGAACCCCACGGATTGCCCGCAGATGCGCCACGTGCAGGTGCGCGTCCAGAAGACCTGGTAGAACAAACAGAAAAATAAATGTCATTTGTCAATTTGTCATTTGTCTATTGTCATTTGTCCTTTGTTATTTGACTAATGACCAATGACCAATGACCAATGACCAGTGACCAGTGACCAATGACCAACGATCAATGACTAAGGACAAAAAACAGTGAATCTAGCAGAAGGAGTACAGTTAGTATCGCTTGGCATACTGGGCGTGATGATGATTGGGTCGGCCATTGGTGTGGTGCTGTTCTCCAACATCGTCTATTCTGCCTTTTTGCTGGGGGGTGTGTTCATCAGCATGGCGGGAATCTACCTGTTGTTAAATGCTGATTTTGTTGCCGCCGCACAAATACTAATTTACGTTGGGGCAGTTAACGTGCTGATTTTGTTTGCCATTATGTTGGTAAACAAGCGTGAGAATTTTGTCGCATTTCCCAATTCTTGGGTGCGTAAATTACTTACAGGTCTAGTCAGTGTAGGATTGTTTGGTCTTTTAAGTACGATGGTGCTGGCTACTCCTTGGGCTTACTCAGCCGCTCCTGTGGCGGGTGGTGAAAGTTCTATAGTTTTGATCGGAGAGCATTTCTTCACCGACTTTTTACTACCTTTTGAATTGGCTTCCATTTTGCTGCTAATAGCGATGGTAGGAGCAATTATTTTGGCACGTCGTGAATATTTGCCAGATCAACTAACACAATCCGATCTGCGGCAAACTGTTTTGACTTTGCCAGAACGCCCCAGAGAACTGGTATCAACAACCAGCGAAACAAAAGAGTAATATTTGCGACTTCATTCGCAGATAAATAGCCAGATTTTTCAGGAGGGATACCCAGATTCATGCAACTCCAATACTTTTTATTACTAGCAGCAGCTTTATTTTGCATCGGCATCTACGGTTTAATTACCAGCCGCAACGCCGTGCGGGTGCTGATGTCAATTGAGTTACTGCTCAATGCTGTTAATCTGAATTTAATGGCATTTTCCAACTTCCTCGACTCAACATTAATTAAGGGTCAGGTTTTCACAGTATTTGTGATTACCGTGGCCGCGGCCGAGGCGGCGGTGGGTTTAGCGATCGTGCTGGCCATTTATCGCAACCGCGATACCGTCGATATGGAGCAGTTTAATCTCCTGAAGTGGTAATTGTGCGTGCAACTCAAGCAGGTAATCATTGCTTATAAAGCGCGGGATGCCCGGAGTAAAGAATGGGCAGAAGTCTGTGCTAAACAACTAGAAAGCCGCGAGTGCCAGGTGTTGATGGGGCCTAGCGGGCCGAAAGACAACCCCTATCCAGTCTTTTTGGCTTCGGCGGCTCAACCAATCGATCTCGCCTTGGTACTCGGTGGCGATGGCACTGTTTTAACTGGTGCCAGGCATTTAGCCCCAGCTGGCATCCCGATTCTGGGAGTGAATGTGGGAGGTCATCTGGGGTTTTTAACTGAGTCAGTAGAAGAGTTTCAGGATACAGAGAAAGTTTGGGATCGGCTGTTTGAGGATCGCTATGCTATCCAACGACGGATGATGTTACAAGCTGCGGTGTATGAGGGTCACGGGTCTAATTTGGAACCCGTGAGCGAGCGTTACCTGGCTTTGAATGAATTTTGTGTCAAACCCGCCTCTGCTGACCGAATGATTACCTCAATTCTAGAAATGGAAATCGACGGTGAGGTAGTCGATCAATATGTCGGGGATGGGTTGATTATTTCTACTCCCACAGGTTCTACAGGTTACACAGTTTCTGCTAATGGGCCGATTATGCATGATGGTATGGAGGCGCTTACCATCACTCCTATTTGTGCAATGAGCCTTTCCAGTCGCCCCCTCGTTTTACCCCCTGGTTCTGTGGTGAGTATTTGGCCTTTGGGGGATTATGATTTGAGTACTAAGCTGTGGACAGATGGAGTTTTAGGGACTTCAATTTGGCCGGGACACCGCGTTGATGTGCGGATGGCAGATTGTCGGGCTAAATTTATTATTTTGCGCGAGAACAATTCCTACTATCAGACGCTGCGGGATAAGTTGCTTTGGGCAGGTACAAGGGTTCACTACAGCAATAATCACCGTAATTAAGTATTTTAGAGTGCATTTACCGCAGATTGCGATCGCGTCCCCACCCAACCTAGGCGATCGCAGGCATCGCACCAAAACCATCCAAGCCCCTGGATTAATCTGGGGGCTTTCTGCCCTGAATTTGATTTTTTAACTGACCGATAAAGAAAAGGACATAAGCCTCTAAATTTATTGATGGGAATTATTAATTTTTAATTCGGGGCAAAGCGATGTGACTTGCATTTATAGCGTATATCAAAGGAAAATTTTGTATCTTATTGCCAGATTTTTTCGGAATTAATGTCCATAATAAAAGCACTGTACCTCTAATCCAAAAGAGTGAGAAAGCTCTCTAGAGGTTATTTTATCGAAAACTGTCTCAATTACGCTTCGACACATTAATGCATAATGTGAGCTATTTGTATAGTGCCTAAATCATCGTAGGATATTTTCGCAAATCTAAGTAGGAAGATAGATGGAAGTTTCTGGACGCAACATCAATTACCCACTGAATCCTCCTCCCCCTCTTGAAGATTTTCCCGTCCTTCAAACTGAAAAATATACCCTACGGCTAGCGTCAACTGAAGAAGAATTAGAATCAATTTTTCGGTTGCGCTTTGAAGTTTTTAATCTTGAACTAGGCTTGGGATTTTCTACTTCTAACTTTACCCAGATGGATATAGATAAGTTTGATGCAGTTTGCCATCATTTAATTATGATTTCCAAACAAACGGGTAAAACCATTGGAACTTATCGGATGCAAACTTATATAATGGCCTCTCAAAGACTCGGATTTGATGCTGCTGATATATTTAATCTTAATGCAATTCCCAATTCTGTGCTTCAGGCATCAGTTGAAGTTGGCCGTGCATGTATAGCTAAAGAATACCGCAACAGTCAGGCACTTTTACTATTATGGAAAGGGCTAGCAAATTATCTCATCTGGAGTGAGAATCAATATTTCTTTGGCTGTGCATCATTACTAACACAGTGTCCTTTTCAAGCTACTTGTACTTATGATTATTTTCAGCATAATGGCTTGATGCATCCAAGTATTTTGGTTTATCCAAATTCACAATCTTGTCTAGAACTGCCTCCAACTTGCCCAGATTCATATAATGTTGAAATTCCTAAAATTTTGCAGGCATACTTAAATATTGGAGCTAAAATATGCAGTATTCCAGCTATCGACCGACACTTTAAGACTATTGATTTTTTAACCATATCTAATACCAAAGACTTTGCTAGATGGCGTTATCAAATATTATGAAAAGGAGTCAGAATGGGCTAAACCTTAGCTATCCGCTAGCAGAATCCAGGAGTCAGAATACCCTAGTAATCAAGTCAGGGGTTTCAAGCAAGGAAAATTTTTATTGATCTCCACGATTAAAATCCCTTGCTCGCCTACCACAATTCATCCATTTTGTTACTTCAGAATACAGAATGTATTCTGGCTCCTGACTGCTGAATTCTTCTTCGGTAAAAATATCTTTAGCCATAATGCTGTTTGGATGTCCCATAAACAGGCTCAGATATAATTCGTAATTACGAATTACGAATTACGAATTACGAATTACGAATTACGAATTACGAATTACGAATTACGAATTACGAATTACACCTCATTGCGAATTTCTGGTTATACAAGAACTGAAGCACAAAATAAACTATTTAATAGTAGTGTCATTGGCGGAGAAAGTTTTGCTCAGTTCCAAGGTGTAAATCAAAAAAATTTAAATGATATAATCATGACTTTGGCTAGAGAAGATTCTTTGCATCCACCGCTTTATTACGTAATAGCGAGATTGTGGATGGAAGTTTTTGGTAATTCGGTGACGGCGATCAGAAGTTTATCTGCTTTGATTGGTTTGCTGGTTTTTCCTTGTGTTTATTGGCTATGTCGAGAATTATTTAATGTGCCATTATCAGTTCCTGGTGTAGCGATTGCACTCATGGCAATTTCTCCAATTCACCTAGTATACGCCCAAGAAGCACAAGAATATATTCTCTGGTTAGTCACCATATTACTATCCAGTGCATCTCTGCTGCAAGCAATGCGGCTGGAATCACAAGATAAAGATGAGCTAGCAAAACAACGACAACGACCAGATTTATTTGCTATCTGGAGCATTTATGCAGTAACTTTATCAATTAGTTTTTACACATTTATTTGGAGTGGGTTTGTAGCAGTTGCTCACGGAATTTATGTGATGATTACTGCCAAATTTAAGTTAACTAAAATTGTCCGAACTTATTTGCTAGCATCACTGGTAGGTTTTTTAGCCTTCATGCCTTGGATAACAATTGTGATAGGTGACTTTTTTCAATTTTTGATTTCAGCAGACAAGACAACAATGCAGTCATCTTTGATGCCTGTTTTCCCATTTTTTATGATGCAGTTAAGCCGGATTTTTTTTGATATAGACCTTAGTTCAGACAATCCTCTGAACTATTTAGTTACATCAATTTTTTTAACTTTGGTAGGATATTCAATTTATTTTCTTTGTCTGACAACTAACTATAAAGTCTGGTTTTTTCTCGTCACATTAATTGTAGTACCAGCACTACCTCTAATACTGCCAAGTGCTGGAGGTATACAATCATTTAGCGAAGCATATTTCATACCATCTTATTTGGGAATTCAAGTGACTGTTGCTTACCTATTAGCGACACAATTATATAATGGCAGCGCGTCACGCCGCAGGATTTGGCACATAATCATGGCATTAGTGATTATTTGTGGTCTGATTTCTTCTAAGGCGAATTCCCAGGCAGAAACTTGGTGGAATAAGGGTGTAAGCTATGGCAATCCCCAAGTTGCCCAAATTATCAATCAAACAACTCGTCCACTTTTAATTAGTGATGCTTTGGGCAATAATTATGGCAACATCTTTTCTCTGAGCTATCTTTTGGAACCAAAAGTGCGATTTTTGTTAGTGAAAAATCAAAAAACTCCTAAAATTCCTGATGGATATACCAATATATTTTTATTCAATCCTTCAGATACTTGGCGCGAAACAATCGAAAAAAAGTATAAATCATATACAGATGTTGTTTACAGTGACAACTATTATTCGGTCTGGAAATTAGCTAAATCTCCTAAGTTGCGCTGACGCAATATTCCATCTAACAAGTTATCTGCCAGTTTCTAGTTGCTTTGGCAGTTGTCTTGAATCATAAGTCAATATTGGCTATAATGACAAATTTTTATAAGATATTCAAATATTTACTTTCTTAAAATCAGCTAAAAATAACAAAAACAAATATTAAACAGATTCTTATCTGAAATTAATTTAAGTGATGCGACAACGCTCTAAATTATTCTTTGAGATAAATTTAGTGGTTTATTTAAAGGTGTTGTATGCAAATAACAGATTTTCTTAGTCTTTTACACCCAGCGATCGCAGTTATATTCGTATTTCCACTTATCGGGACAGTCGTTAATTTTGCTTGGCAAACACGCCAACGCAGATTGCAAATTTTAGCCGGGAGTAAGAGCAAAATTCCCCCAGTGGTAGGTACAGAACATAAACAGTTAGGCGAAAGACTAACTGGTGCAGTTGTTGGATTAACTTTAATCGGATTAAGCTACCCTATTGGCAAAAATATTATCAAAAATCAATTGTGGAATAAAGCACCTTTTCAAGTTGTTTTTATCTTGTTAATATTTGCTGCTACCATCACCTCGTTAGTATTTCTTTATCGGGCAAAGCAGCGATTGTGGCGGGCAGTTTTTGCAACTTTAACTGGTGCAGGTTTAGTAATTCTAGGCTGTCAGGATGGAGTATATCGCCTCACCAGTCAGTGGTATTGGTCACACTATTATATTGGCATTACGGCAGCACTGCTGATGATTTTTTCATTAGCGATTGTTCCAGATATTTATCAAGATAAGTCTCATCGGTGGCGCATCGTCCATACAATTTTAAACTGCATTGCCTTGTTGCTATTTATTGGACAAGGGATGACTGGAACGCGAGATTTATTAGAAATCCCTCTGAGTTGGCAAGAATCCTATATTTATCAGTGTGATTTTCCTAATAAAACTTGTCCAACACCAAATTCCCAACCACAAAAATGAACTAAGGGATTTCCAATAAATAAATTATTTAATTTCTGCATATTTAAGATTTAGCAACCTACAATTAGTGGCGGGTTTGAATCCCCCACTCAAAGATTGCTGGATTCGGGATTCGGGATTCGGAATTCTTCTTCAAGCAATATTATCTACAAGCGATAGTCATTTGTCATTTGTCAGGATTTAGGAGTCAGGAGTTAGGAATTATTATTCTTCCCCTGCCTCCCCTGCTTCCCTATTCTTAACTAGGACGGTTATTTTCTAACCTTGGGATTTGCTTAGAAAACAACTCCTCAGAGTCAACCTGACCCTTTGAGATCACTGAACGCATACCTTCAAAAGCAGCAGGAATAGTGCGAGGATCTATAAATAACACCTTGCTGCTATCGCTTCTACCAATTGTCGCGCCCATATCCAGATAGCCCAAAGCAAACAGAACTTCCACTGCTTTATTGGCATTGGGATTAGTCTGGAGTTTTTGGGCAATTACTTCTGCTGATTCTGCGATCGCTTGTGCTTTCAAAACTTGCTGCTGACGTTCAGCTTGAGCCCTCAAAACGATCGCCTTTTGTTCAGCTTCAGCCTGCAAAATTACCGATTTTTGACGAGCTTCGGCATCCAGGAGTTGCGCGTCAGCTTTACCTCTGGCACTATTGACAGCAGCTTCGCGATCGCCCTCAGAAGTTAAAATTGCTGCCCGTTTGCGTCGTTCTGCTGACATTTGCAATTCCATCGATTCTCGCACTGCCTGAGACGGAATAATATCTCGCAGTTCTACCCGTGTCACTTTCACACCCCAAGGATCGGTAGCAACATCCAAATCTCGTAATAAAAGTTCACTGATGTGGGAACGGGCAGTAAAGGTTTGATCTAACTCCAGTTGCCCCATTTCGGCACGAATTTGAGTCAACACCATATTTATCATTGCCGACTGGAGATTTTCTACCTTGTACCAGGCTTTTTCCATATCGACGATGCGCCAGTAAAACACTGCATCCACCTCAATACCAACGTTGTCGCGGGTGATGCACTGTTGAGGAGGAATATCTAAAACTTTTTCGCGGATAGTTTCTTTATAAACAATTCTATCTAGGAAAGGAATGACAAAGTTCAGTCCTGGTTCCAGTTTTTTGTTATAACTACCCAATCTTTCCACCAAAGCTTCATTACCCTGATTGACGACTTTCACAGATCCCGCTACGGCAGAACCACCAAGGGCTAAAAACACGAGTAAAAAAAACTGTTCCATTGTAAATCTCCTGATTTTTAAGTATTAAATGTCAAACAAAAGGGGAGATAAGGAGAATAACCAATCCCCCATTCCTAATGACCAATGACAAATGACAAATAACTAAGAATTCAACAGATTTTCTGGTATCACAATCAAAGTCGTACCTTCTCTCCGAACTACATAAACTCTTTGATGGGGTGGTATGGTAAATTTGTCATCGTCACACCGTGCTTGCCAGGAATTTCCCTCATACAGCACCCGTCCTGTTTTCCCAGGCGGAATCTCTGTTAAGGTTTCAGCTATGACAGCATCCTGAATTTTCGATTTGCGTCGTCGTGGTTGCAAAAAGCGACGAGAAAGCACGATTAGGAACGTGGAAAATAATAGCCAAACTAAAACTTGCAACCATACACTTCCCAAACCAACTCCAGACAGCAGCGCCACCACAAAAGCGCTAATTCCCATCATGAAGGCGACAAACGCCGATGGTAAGAACAGTTCCATGAGACATAAAACTGCTCCTGCCAGAAGCCAGATTAAGGTCAAACTTGGCATAGCGTCATCCTAGACTCAACATTGACGTAAACGCATTTCTACGATTAGATACAGCCAGACGTAAGTTATTTACAGAAAGCAAAATTTGGTCTTTTTACCAATAATTTTGATTACTTTCAGTAACCAGGTGTAGCTAGCGGTACACGAATCCAGTCTATTCTAGCCTTCAAGTCATTGCCAGCTAAATGTAATCGAAATTCATGAGTTGATTGGTTTTTTGAATTTATACTTTTATGATTTCTACTCAACTGACAATTTATTGTATAAATCCAGGGTGTAATAGCCCCATTAATCCTATTGGAGACCGTGTTTGTGCCAGTTGCCAAACTCCCTTGGTTCACCGTTATCTTTGGGCTACTGGCTCATTGTCTGCTCAAATCACACCAGGCACAAAGGTAGCAGACAGGTATGGGGTAATTACTCACCAGATTTGGCTCGATACTCAACCGGGACTGCCGCCAGATGTCCCTGAAGAATTGCCAAAGGAAGTAATTCCTTATCTACAGTTATATCAAGAACGGTTACATCTGCCCCAAGCTTATGGGTTTGCTAGTGATGGTGAGGAAGATACAACTGATATCCTCTTATTGGAAAATGTACCGATAGATGAGAGAGGAAATATCTATCCAACTATTGTTGAGGCATGGGAGCAAGCAACGGCAGTACGACAAGTTTATTGGCTGTGGCAAATTCTTCAACTTTGGACACCTTTATCAGAATTAGGACTTAGCCGCAGTTTACTGGTAGTAGACAATTTAAGAGTCCAAGGTTGGTGTGTGCGACTATTAGAACTCTACCAAACACCAGAAGATAAGAAGCTGAGTTTACAAAATCTGGGTGAGTGTTGGCAGTTTTGGGTAGCTACTGCAAAGACATCAGTAGCTAAAGGGTTACAAAACATAGTCCAGGAAATGTGTGAAACTGAAGTTGAGTTGGATGATGTTGCTACTCAACTTAATGGTTTATTACTAGCATCTGCGGCAGAATTGCCATTGGTTTTGAAGGTGGCAGGCTCTACGGATATTGGCCCAATTATGGCGCAAAATGAAGATGCTTGCTACCCCAATGCTTTGAGTGATTTAGATGAACCTTTATTGTCCCACTTGTCAATTGTTTGCGATGGCATTGGCGGGCACGAAGGCGGCGAGGTTGCGAGTAAATTAGCAGTGCAGTCTGTAAAGTTGCAAATTCGCGCCTTGCTAGCGGAGGTAACAGAACAAACTGTACTTGTATCACCAGAGTTGTTGCAGGAACAATTAGAAGCAAGCTTGCGGGTGGTAAATAATGTGATTTGTGCCCGCAATAACGAACAAAAACGCCAAGGCAAAGAACGCATGGCTACAACCATTGTCATGGCGTTCCAAGTTCCACAACGAGTGCAGACAAGTACTGGGTGGCAATCAAATAATACCCATGAACTTTACTTGGCTAATGTTGGTGATAGCCGTGCCTACTGGATTACTCGAAACTATTGTCAGTTACTGACAGTAGATGATGATGTGGCGACGCGGGAAGTCCGCTTTGCCAAAAATTTGTATCGAAAAGCACTGATTAGAACAGATGCTACTGCCTTAACTCAAGCATTGGGGACAAGAAATTCAGAATCTTTGCGTCTCAAGGTTCAGCGATTCATTGTAGAAGAAGATGGCATATTACTACTGTGTTCTGATGGTTTAAGTGATAATAACAGGGTGGAACAATCTTGGCAGGATTATGCAATACCCGTGTTAACAGGTGACATGACAGTTGAAGATGCCGTCCGCAACTGGATTAACCTAGCAAACGAAAAAAATGGGCGTGATAATACGTCGGTTGTTCTCAGTTATTGCCGTGTTTCTCCAGAATACTTAGTACCTGTAACTCCGGCGTTGCCAGAAGAGATTATAGAAGCAGAAATACAAGAAGAACTAGAAGAACTAGAAGAACTAGAGGAACTAGAGGAACTAGAGGAACTAGAGGAATTAATTTCCTTCACAGAAAGTTCGCAAACTTTGCTAGATTTGGATCTAGATTTAGATATTCCAGGGGAACCATTTATAAGCCCAGAAATTCCACCAACCTTAATTACAAAACCTAATTGGGGTAAACGCTTGGTAATGCTGGGGGGAGTAGTGGCATTGCTTGTAGGCGGTACAAGTTTAGGATTATTTGCTTGGTGGCAAATTAATCCTCAAGCATTCCAGCAAATGTGTCGGCAAGTTCCTCAAAAAGTGCAGCAATTGTGTGCAGAGGGAAAATAGGGAATGAGGAATGGGAATAATAGGTTATACGTGACATTGGCGATTCGTCACCTACCCCATCTCTAACCTGATTAAAATCAAATATTGCTCAGGAGTTGGGCTGGTGTGTGTACTTCGCACTAATATTAGATTATCTAGGGTAAGCAGATTACTTGTCTTAAAATTTACTTAACAAAGGCGGTAAAAAATGAGCCGGATAAATCCTTATACACTGCAATTGCAGATTACCCGAATGTTTGAGCAAGGGCAATCATTTTTTGCCACAACCAAGGTGCAAGAATGGTTGAAAGAACACAAACACAATCCAGAAGATTATGACGTTATTTTCCATAAAAAACCTGCACCTCCTGGTTCCAAAGAAGTGATGGTAGTGGAAATTGAATTACGCCGCAAAGATGGACAATCTGTAGATCCTTGGTTGCAGGAACAAGCAAATCTCCATGCTTGATGTCATTTAATTCATATTATCTTAACAGAATTTACTATAAACGAGCGTTCCCAATTGCGGAACGCTCTTTGTTTTAATCATAAATACCTTTTGAAATCATCAAAATCTGAACAAATCAGAAAACGCTCAACCTTGAAAAGACTGTATAGGAGAATTCTACTTTTGCTCTTTCCGTGGGAGGTTGTAGTAAGTTGCTATATGTGTCTATGAATCAAAATCACCCAATCAGGTGAATCAAATGGGTGAGGTAAAAAAAACAGAACCTATCGTACCTTAAGGCTATAAATGGTTGCTTGGCACACCAATTTATAGCCTTAGAAATTAGGAAATGGATGATGACCGTAAACCAAATTATTGGAGATTCCCAAAATCACACTTCTGCCAACTTTGGTGAACGTTTCTTTGCCTGGATGATGGCTCAAAGTAGTAGTACGTATGATAAAATTATGAGCGATGTCTACGACGGCCTACGCCTACGCAAACGTTCTCTTTTTGCAAATCTCCAAGGGAAAGTGTTAGAAATCAGCCCAGGAACAGGCCCTAACCTATCCTACTACCCTAAAGATATCCAATGGATAGGAATCGAGCCAAACCTACATAAGCATTACTATCTCCAAAAACAAGCAGAAAAACTGGGCTTAAAAATCGATCTCCGAATTGGTAATGCTGAATGGTTAGATGCTGAAGATAATAGCATAGATAATGTTGTGAGTACTTTAGTTTTATGTTCAGTGCCGAATATAGAATATACATTACAAGCTGTTTTAAGAGTACTCAAACCTGGTGGACGCTTCTTATTTATTGAACATGTCGCCGCACCTCAAGGAACTCTATTGCGAAAACTACAAAGCAAAATTAGTCCCATTTGGAAAGTGATAGGTGATGGTTGTCATCCAGATAGAGAAACTTTGATTGCTTTAGAAAATGCTGGTTTTACTAGTGTCAACTATGAGCGATTTGATGCAAAAATGCCAATTGTTAGTCCTCATATTATCGGCGTGGCGACAAAGTAAAATAAATTTTTCTTCCAGAATTTATTTATTGAAATTTTTTCTGAATTTATTTTGAAACATCCTCTAACACCAATTCTGTATGAAGATGCGCTAAACCATAAGTACAAGAAAGAAAAACGAACTGCAAAGGACACATTCGCGTAGCATTTCGTAGAGAAGAACACAAAGAAAGAAGTTAAAAGGGTTTAGCGCAGCCTCACAAAAAAATGGTATAAGGCAATTTTTTTATTAAGCTATATTAATATCTTTTGGTGATAGGCGCTTCTGTATTAAACTAATAAATTGGCTATTTATTAGTTATTAATATGCAAAGAAAGCTTGGTTTTATTAGCTTTTTAGTTATTATAGGAACTTTAATATTATTTGTTTCTAGTAGTTTAAGACATCTTTTATTTAACTCTAACGCTCTTGATTTAGCTCTGTTTGATCAATGGGTATATTTGATAAGTCAATATCTACCCCCAATATCTTCTTTTTTTGGATTTCATGTTATAGGCGATCATGCAGCTTTTATATTGTATCCGATAAGTTTACTATATAAAATATATCCTAGTGAATACTGGTTGTTTTTAGTTCAAGCTCTTGGTTTAGCTTTTGGATGTTTACCTATTTATTTATTAAGCCTACAAGCAGGACTATCTATAGCTTATTCAAGAGCAATAAGTTTGTCTTATTTACTTTACCCTGCTTTATTTAATAGTAATTTTTTTACTGATTTTCGTCCAGAAAGTATAGCAGTTCCTGCATTATTGTGGGCAATTTGGGCAGCAATAGAGAAATGTACTTATCAATTATTTTTGGCTATTGGGTTAGTTTTAATTTGTAAGGATAGCTTAAGCTTAACGGTAATAGCTTTTGGTGTTTGGCTACTATTACAAAATCGAAGAGTTTATGGATTAGGTTGTATTTTAATAGGCTTATTTTGGTATATTTTTACTATTGGTTATTTAACACCTTTGTTGAGAGGCGGACAAGCTGGAGGAGTTGTATTTTATGCTTCCCTTGGTAGTTCTCCAAAGGAAATAATCATTAATATTTTCAGTAATCCTAATTTAATTTTAGGCAAGTTTTTGTCTCCTGATGCATTATTTTATTATTTTCTTCTTTTATTACCAGTGATTATTGGATTACATTGGAAGCAGATACTATTTATAATACCTGCTTTACCTATGTTATTATTAAATATTTTTTCTGATTATGCAGCACAACGAGATTTAGCTCATCATTACTCATTACCTATTTTTCCTTTTATTATTGTATGGTTAATACATTCTATAAAAGAATATCAGCAAGAAAATAAGAGGCGTTGGCTGAAACCTAAAATATTAATAATTTCTGCTATTCTTTCTTTTTTAGTGTTAGCTAAATATGATTTTTTCGTAACCCGTTATTTATCAAATTTACCTAATCTTCATTCTCTATATACTGCTGTAAGTCTAGTTCAAACGAAGGAAAGTGTTTTAACTACAGCAAAGATCGCGCCCCATTTAGCTAAACGTCAAACTATTAAGTTAATTAATCAAGAATGGAAGTTGGAAAAGGATAATGAAATCTTTAAGTACATACTTTTAGATTTAATAATTAATAAACCTGAGTTTAATCCTGATTTAATATACCAACTGAGAAACAGTTCTAGTTTCAAACTTGTGTACGAAGCTGATGACGTTTATTTGTTTGTAAGGGTATGATACAGCAATTTTTCTTTGCATAAAGTATGTTTAACGTTGCAGATATCGCTCCTCTATGCCGATGTTGCCTTGTAAGCCTCCTGTGTGTATCAGAAGTAACGAATCTCCTTTAGAAAAAAATCCCTGCTTTAGCAAATCCATTACTCCGTAAAACATTTTGGCGGTATATACGTAATCAAGGGGTATGCCATGTTCTTCCTTGAATTGTTGGCTAAACATTAGCAATTCGTCGTTTACCTTTGCATAGCCGCCAAAATGATAATCACACACTAATTCCCAGGAAGCGGGAGAGTTAAATGGTGTAGGTAAATCAGAGGCGAGGTAATTTGTCAATAAACTTTCGGTTTCTTGTGCGAGAAATGCGCCATTTTTTAGAACGGGAAAAGCGATCGCTCTTTGTCCTTGATGCAACGAAAGCGCGATACCAGCGAGTGTGGTAGCTGTACCGCAGGCTACGCATATACGATCGAATTCGTAGGCGTAGCCTGCCGTAGGCATCCCATCACCAACGATCTCTGTACAGCCGCGCACACCATTTAAATTACTCCCACCTTCGGGAATAATAAACACCTCACCGAAGCGTTGTTGCAGATATTCCTGTAGCGCTGCTGTGTTGCGCTGTCGATACATCTCGCGGTTCAGGTATACAAGCTGCATACCCTGTTGGACAGCAAAACTCAGCGTTGGGTTTAGTCGTAGCGTCTCCTCTCCACGAATTACACCAATGGTACGAAAACCAAAAAGATTACCAGCCGCCGCAGTTGCATAAATGTGATTGGAATAAGCGCCGCCAAAGGTTAACAGGGTTGTAAAATGTTTCTCCTTGGCCTCTAAAAGATTGTATTTTAGTTTGAACCACTTGTTGCCGTTAACCCACGGGTGCATCAAATCCAGGCGCAGCACATACAGATCGACACCAGCGTGGCGGGCGATTTCGCTGTTGATTTTTTGTATGGGAGCAGGAAAAAATATTAACGACATCTCTAAAGATTTTAACTGATTATTTACACTTTCTCACATTCATTATTGATGGTAAACATTGAGTAATTCAATGGTAAATCAATATAAATGATGAATAAAACTTTCTGATGATTAGCTTTAGAAATTAGCATTTTACTAATTCAGTATTTCAGGTCAATATAAGAAACATAAAGCTCGCTTCAGACAACAATCTTTTTGGAGAAAACAAATGGTTGCACTCATCCAGCCCACTCAAGTTACTCCCAACTCAGGACGTTTGACAGTTCAAACTGTTGAAATTGCTCCTCAAACAACTGCTATTCGTTGTCTCGACTGGGATAGAGAACGTTTTGATGTCGAGTTTGGTCTACGGAATGGTACGACTTATAATTCTTTTTTAATTCAGGGAGAAAAGGTTGCCTTAGTTGACACATCTCACCGCAAGTTTGAGGAATTATATCTTGAGATAGTGGTGGGATTAATCGATCCGACTAAAATAGATTATTTGATTATTAGCCACACAGAACCAGACCATAGCGGCTTAGTAAAAAATATTTTGCAATTAGCTCCTTCCATTACTATTGTCGGTGCTAAGGTAGCTATTCAATTTTTAGAAAATATGGTTCACCAGCCTTTCAATTCAAAGCAGGTGAAAAGTGGAGAAAGATTAGATTTAGGCAACGGGCACGAATTAGAATTTATCTCTGCACCTAACTTACACTGGCCTGACACAATCTTTACTTATGACCACAAAACTAGTACTCTCTACACCTGTGATGTGTTTGGGATGCACTACTGTGATGACCACACTTATGATGAAAATATCACCTTACTTGAGGAAGATTTTCAATATTATTATGATTGTTTAATGGGGCCTAATGCTCGGTCTGTCTTGGCAGCTTTAAAGCGGATTGAAAAGTTAGAAATAAAAACAGTTGCTACAGGACATGGCCCTTTATTACAACACTATATATCTGAATGGCTCGGACGGTATGAAAACTGGAGTTTAGAACAAGCAAAAACAGAGGCTTTAGTAGCTCTATTTTATGTTGAAGATTACGGTTATAGCGAGCAGCTAGTCCGTACCATAGCTCATGGATGCGCGAAAACAGGTGCGGCAGTAGAATTATTTCCTCTCAATAGTTCGGAACCTCAAGAAGTTCGAGAATTAGTTGCACAATCTTCTGGTTTAGTAATTGCAATGCCACCCCAATCTTCAGTAATGGCTCAAGCGGCTTTAAGTACGATTTTAGCTGCTGTTCACAAGAAACAGGCTGTTGGTTTATTAGAGTCGGGAGGTGGAGAAGATGAACCAATTTATCCTTTACGTAATAAGTTTCAAGAACTGGGATTAACTGAAGCTTTTCCTCCTATTTTAGTTAAGGAAATTCCTACTCAAGCAACGGAACAACTTTGTGATGAAGCGGGGACAGATTTGGGTCAATGGTTGAACCGCGATCGCACCATTAAACAAATCAAATCTATTAATACCGAGTTAGAGAAGGCTTTAGGGCGGATTAGCACAGGACTATACATCATCACCGCTAAAAAAGGAGAAGTTCAGAGTGCAATGTTTGCTTCTTGGGTAACACAAGCCAGTCTTGAGCCTTTAGGAGTTGCGATCGCAGTATCCAAAGACCGGGCAATTGAATCTTTGATGCACGTTGGCGATCGCTTTGTTCTAAATGTTTTAGAAGAAGGGAAATATCAAGGATTAATGAAACATTTCCTCAAGCGTTTTGCTCCTGGTGCAGATAGATTTGCTGGAGTGAAAACATATCCAGCTAAAAATGAATCGCCCGTTTTAGCTGAAGCTCTAGCTTACATGGAATGTGAAATTACTAGCCGCATGGATTGTGGAGATCATTGGGTAATTTATAGCACAGTCCAAACTGGAAGAGTCGCCAAGCTAGATGCACTTACCGCCGCCCATCACCGCAAAATTGGCAATCATTATTAAATTGGGGGGCATGAGGCATTGGGCATTGGGCATTGGGAATTGGTTATTCTCCTGTTCTGCCTCATCTTCTCAACTCCTAACTCCTAACTCCTCACTCCTCACTCCTCACTCCTCACTCATAAATCATAGAAAAGTATGTATAAATCTGTTGAGAATACTCCGATTACAATGTATGAAATCAATCGTGGGCGCGTAGTACGAAGTTTGGAATTTATCCAAGATATAATTGTAATTTCTCTGTGTATTGGTTTATTTAGCTTCATGGTGCTTCAGGTGAGAGATATGTTTCTCTCCTTACTTCCGCCTCTAGATTTTCATGCTGTTACTGCCGATATTCTCTTTTTACTGATCTTAGTTGAGCTATTCCGATTGTTAATTATTTACCTACAGGAACATCGAGTATCTATTGGCGTAGCTGTTGAAGTTTCCATTGTTTCTGCCTTGCGAGAAGTCATTGTTAAAGGTGTTCTAGAAACTAATTGGAGTCAAATTTTAGCAACTTGTGCCTTTTTATTAGTCCTGGGAGCATTACTATTTCTCCGAGTTTGGCTACCCCCTACCTTTGAAGGTATCGATCCAGAACAAGAAGTATCAAAACGCTACAGAAGCAAAGTTAAGTCTGAATTAACACAAACCAATGGCCAGCATAATTCGTAATTCGTAATTCGTAATTAAGAGAGAATATTATGTCCACTGCCACATTAACGTCTAACCATAGCAGAGATGTACAAGTTGCTGAAATTGGTAAAAATACTCTGATTTTGCGATCGCGGACTTGGGACAGACTAAAATTTGAGGTGGAGTATTCCCGCCAACGGGGAACTACAGCGAATTCTTATCTGATTCAAGCTGATAAAAAGGCTTTAATTGACCCTCCCGGCGAATCTTTTACCGAAATTTACCTTGAGCAACTTGCACAACGTCTAGATTTCATTACCCTAGATTACATTGTTCTCAGTCATGTCAACCCCAACCGCAGAGCAACTTTGCAAGTATTGCTCTCTCTGGTTCCTCAAGCCACTCTCATTTGTTCTCGCCCCGCCGCTAATGCTCTAAAAACTGCCTTTCCCGAATTTGAATCACCTATTCAAGCGATGCGATCGCAGGATACTCTAGATTTAGGACAAGGACATCTTCTCTCATTTGTCACCGTACCAACTCCCCGGTGGGCTGATGGACTTTGTACTTATGATTCTGCAACGAAAATTCTCTACACAGATAAACTTTTCGGCGCTCATATTTGCGAAGATACTTTGTTTGATGAAGATTGGAAAGGGTTAGATGCGGAACGTCGTTATTATTTTGAATGTCTTCATGCACCGCAAGCTAAACAAGTTGAAGTAGCTTTAGATAAAATATCGGTTTTGGGAGCCAGATGTTATGCCCCAGCACACGGGCCAGTTGTGCGTTACAGCCTCAGCCGTTTTACTTATGATTATCGTCAATGGTGTCAAGGACAAAAATCTCAAGAATTGAGTGTCGCTTTGCTTTACGCTTCTGCTTATGGTAATACAGCAATTATGGCGAATGCGATCGCACAAGGTTTGATTCAAAATGGCGTAAATGTAAAATCAATCAACTGTGAATTAGCTGATTCTGCCGAGATTAACCGCATTGTCGAAACTTGCGACGGTTTGATTATCGGCTCACCCACATTAGGCGGACATGCACCGACTCAAATTCAAACAGCTTTAGGAATAGTTCTCTCGGTGGCGGCTAAAACTAAGTTAGCAGGCGTGTTTGGTTCTTACGGTTGGAGTGGAGAAGCAATAGATTTAATCGAAAGCAAGCTCAAAGATGCAAATTATCAACTAGGGTTTGAAACAATTCGGGTGCGTTTCAGCCCTACTCCTGAAATTCTTCAGCAGTGTCAAGAAGCAGGTGCTTTTTTTGCCCAAAACTTGAAGAAAACTAAAAAGCTGCGTAGTTCTCGCCAGATTATGACAGAAACCCATGTAGATCGTACCGAACAAGCGGTGGGGCGGATCGTTGGTTCTCTGTGTGTTGTGACAACTCGTGATGAAGAAACTCACAAAGGCGTTTTAACTTCTTGGATATCGCAGGCAACTTTTAACCCGCCAGGAATTATGATTGCGATCGCTAACGAGCAGAATGCAGAGTTAATGCATCATCCTGGCGATAAATTTGTGCTGAATATCCTCAAAGAAGGAAGAAATGTCCGACGTTATTTTTCTCGTCATAGCACTTTAGGCGATAATCCCTTTGCAAATCTTGCCACAAAAACTGCTGATAATGGTTGTTTGATTTTAAATGAGGCATTAGCCTATTTAGAATGTACGGTGCAAAATCAACTTGAATGTGGCGATCGATGGTTAATTTATGCCGTCATCGATCGCGGTGAAGTGTTGGAAAATGATGGTGTCACGGCTTTAGAACATCGGAAATCTGGCAGCTATTATTAATCTGACTGTTCACTCTTGTCTAAAAAATCTCTTTCTTTGTAAAGCTACGCCATACACACAAGTCTTTTAGAGTTGCAATGCCATTGTTTTGCCTGACAATACGATTGTTTCGCCTGACAATGCCATTGTTTTGCCTGACAATGCCATTGTTCTGCCTGACAATACGATTGTTTCGCCTGACAATGCCATTGTTTCGTCTGACAATGCCATTGTTTCGTCTGACAATGCGATTGTTCTGCCTGACAATGCGATTGTTCCGGCTGACAATGGCATTGTTTTGGCTGACAATGCCATTCTTTTAACTGACAATGCTGACTTTTCACGGGATTTAGAAAACCTTTCTTCTCATTAAGAGGAGAGAGGTTTTAATTTTTCTCCCTTCTCTAATATGCAAAGGGATTAGAGTTTTCAGGAACTTTACCCGTTGTCGGCTAATCTTAGTGCCAGTCCCCCATACTCAATATTGCGATCTAAGATTGTTGGGTATCTTATAAATTGCGATCGCCACTATACCGATGATCGAAGTTGAACATCTAAGTAAAATATACGGCTCTACCTCAGCGATTACTGATGTGACTTTTAGCGTCGAACCTGGGGAGATTTTAGGGCTTCTTGGCCCCAATGGTGCTGGAAAAACCACAACCATGCGGATTCTGGCTGGTTATTTACCGGCAACCAATGGTAATGCCCGGATTGCTGGTTATGATGTCCATGAAAATTCTCTGGCTGTGCGCCAACGAATTGGTTACTTACCCGAAACACCGCCGTTATATCCAGATATGACGGTGGAGGGATTTTTGCATTTTGTCGCCCAAATTAAGGGAGTATCAGCAGGCGATCGCAGCAACAAGGTAACAGCCGCCATCAAACGCTGTAACTTAGAAGATAAGCGGCGGGTAATTATTCGCAAACTCTCTAAAGGATACCGCCAACGTGTCGGAATTGCTCAAGCGATCGTCCACGATCCACCAGCAATCATTCTCGATGAACCCACTGTTGGACTCGATCCTCGACAAATCATAGAAGTGCGGAATTTAATCAAAAGCCTCGCTGGTACTCATACAATTATTCTTTCCACGCACATTCTGCCAGAAGTAAGCATGACTTGTAGCCGCGTCGCCATCATCAATCGCGGTAAAGTTGTGGCAACTAATACACCAGAAAACCTGATGACTCAGTTGACAGGTGGCTCAGGCTATGAATTAGAAATAGAAGGAGAAGCTGCCCTAGCGAAACAGGTATTGCAAAATGTCGCAGGTGTGAGTCTGATAGAATCAATTCCGACAGCCGGAGGACATCAACCGCAGACAAATCGCGCTTACCTGCGGGTGATATCGCAACCGGGAAAAGAACCAGGAAAGGATATTGTGGCAACATTAGTGCGTGCAGGCTTTGGTTTACATGAACTGCGGCGAGTCAACGCTACCTTAGAAGATGTATTCTTGCAACTAACCACAGAAGAAAAAAATTTCGAGACTGAGGTAGACTTAGCAGCAGAGAAAGAAGGAGAAGCAGCATAAATGGGTATAGTGCTGAGTAATATTATTGCCATTTATCGCCGAGAGTTACAGAGTTATTTTGTATCGCCTTTAGCTTATGCGATCGCAGGCATATTTTGGTTCATCGCCGGGTTATTCTTCGTGATGATTTTGCTAGGGCCAGATGGAATTTTGGTAGGAGTGGCGGCCATAGATGCACAAGGGCAACAACTCGGAGTGCCAACACCGCCGATAGATGTCCCTTACGAATTTGTTCGGGCATTTTTAGATCGTATGGGGTGGCTATTGTTGTTTATCTTGCCGATTCTCTCAATGGGACTCTATGCCGAAGAACGGAAGCGCGGCACTTTAGAACTATTAGCCACATCACCGATTACCAATTGGGCGGTAGCAGTAGGTAAGTTATTAGGTGTGCTAACATTTTTTACCACAATGGTTGTACCCATGCTAGTGTTGGAAGCGATCGCAATCAGTGGATCGAATCCACCAATGGCGTTCTCAATTCCCTTACTGGGTCATTTTGGATTAATCTTACTAGCAGCAGCAATTTTATCTGTAGGAATGTTTATTTCCTCCTTAACAGACAGTACAATTCTGTCTGCCGTCTTCACATTTGCAGTAATTTTATTATTGTTATTGATTGATTTAATCGCCAGAATTGTTCCTGGTCCAGTAGGTGAAGCTTTAGGTTATCTGTCGTTGCTGAAAAATTACAACACCTTAATTCAAGGAATTTTTGATACCAGCGCCTTAATTTTATTCGCTAGTTACATTTTTTTGGGCATCTTTCTCACTGCCCAATCAATTGATGCACTACGTTTTCAAAGGCAATAGTCATCATTTGTCATTTGTCATTTGTCATTTGTCATCTGGTACATTGCCAATTGAGTTTAGGTAGGAGTTTAATTTTGGTGCTAGTTCGTTAATGATTGTTTTGATTGCATTTATCTGTTCGCTAGTTAAAAGGTTACGAGTGTAAGCTCGTCTTAACCAATGTTGAGTTTCATTCAAAGAACCTCTCACTATCCTTATAAAACGTCTATTTTCTTGAAAACTACCTCTTCCTACACCTTCTGCTATATTGGCACCGATACTATCTGCCGAACGAACAATCTGTTTACCAATAGTATCTTTTGCAAAAAAGTTCCATCCTTCAACAATTTTCCAAATGTAATCTGATAATTGTTCTGACAATTGATACACCTGTAATTCTTGAAAACGCTTTGTTGCCATTGATTCAGTTAGTTGTCTTGCTAATTTTTATTTCATCAATTTTCGTGCATATATTTTTACTTGTCACTAATTTTTGACACACGACCAATGACAAATGACCAATGACAAATGACCAATGACAAATGACAAATGACAAATTATGAAGATAGTTGCAAAAAAGAAACTGTGGAAATATTTGTTTTGGTTGGGCCCGTTCCTAATTGCTGTCGGCTTAACAGTTGGGTTAGTCTCTGAACAGTGGGGATTAATTCCATTGGTATTTCTGATTACGGGAATTGTAATCAGTGGGTTGGGAATAATATGGCAAAGCTATGAGACTAACTGGTGGAAACGTCGCTCTACCCAAGCTGGGACTAATGCCCTAGTAGCAACTCTAGCAGTATTAGCAATTTTGGGATTGATTAACTTTTTGGGTACTCGCTATCACTTGCGGGCAGACTTAACAGAAAGTCAATTATTTACCCTTGCGCCTCAGTCACGAGAATTGGTGAGTGTTTTACCACAACCAGTTAAAGTGTGGGTATTTGATATTAACCAAAATCCCCAAGACCGAGAATTACTAGAAAATTATCAACGGCAAAGCTCAAAATTTAAATATGAGTATATCGACCCCCAAGCTAGACCAGGAGTTGCAGAAAAGTTTGGCGTTAAAGATTACGGGGAAGTTTATTTAGAATCTGGAGAGAAACGGCAATTAGTACAAACAGTAAATCAAAATGAGCGTTTGTCAGAAATCAGATTAACTAGTCGGCTGCAACAACTAACAAATTCAACCACAGCCAAAGTTTACTTACTGCAAGGTCATGGCGAACGCCAACTTTCGCCTGGTAAAGATGCAATATCACAAGCTGTTCAGGGATTAGGCGACAAAAATTTTACAACATCACCTCTGAATTTAGGAGAAACTTCTAAAGTTCCTCAAGATGCGTCTGTAGTGATAGTAGCAGGCCCCAAGCGAGGGCTATTTGAAGGCGAAGTCAAAGCTTTGCAAGAATATCTTAATCGCGGCGGTAACTTACTGCTGATGATCGATCCAAATACCGATCCCAAACTTAACAGCTTGCTACAAGAGTGGGGTGTTCGTCTGGATAATCGTTTAGCAGTTGATGTCTCTGGTGAAAGCGTAGTCGGACTTGGCCCTGCTGCACCCTTAGTCACAGAATACGGACAACATCCAATTACCAAAGATTTCGGTAACGGAAATTCTTTTTATCCGATTTCCCGACCACTGGAAATTACCTCTGTGCCTGGTGTTCAGGCTACTCCATTGCTACGAACCAAACCCTATCCCAAAAGCTGGGCAGAAAGCGACCTCCAAAGCGAAAAATTGGAGTTTAATGAAGGTAAAGACCTGAAAGGGCCTTTAACCTTGGGTGTTGCTTTAACCAGAAAACAAGCAGCTAAATCTGCTTCCATTCCCCAAGCTTCACCGACACCTTCGCCACTACCATCACCAACCACTCAAGGCAAAACTAGCTCCACTCCTTCCGCTTCCCGCAGAACTCCGCAAGCTTCACCTCTGCCATCACCAACCACCCAAGGCAAAGCTACCCCCACTCCTTCCGCCTCCCGCAGCACTCCACAAGCTTCACCTTTGCCATCACCAACTACCCAAGGCAAAGCTACCCCCACTCCCACATCTGCGGCTACTGCTTCTCCAACTCCCTCATCTCAAACAGCTACTGAGTCGCGCTTAGTAGTTTTAGGAAATTCCAATTTCGCCACCGATGGCTTGTTTCAACAGCAATTAAATGGGGATGTATTCCTCAACTCAGTGACTTGGCTGAGTCAACAGGATCAACAACCCCTTTCCATTCGCCCCAAAGAACCGAAAAACCGTCGGATAACCCTGACAACCACACAAGGTAATTTTTTAATATTGTCATCTCTTTTAATTTTGCCTTTAATTGGATTTGCGATCGCAGTTCTTATCTGGTGGAAACGACGATAGATGCGATTAATCGCTTCTGTACAAGAGTTAGGAGTTATAAGGGATTTCCAAGTAAAAAAATATTCCGTCGCAGAGGGACAAGGGGGACAAGGAAGACAAGGGAGACAAGGAAGAAAGAAGTCTAGTTGAGTAGACAAATTGAATAATTTATTTTTTGGAGTTCCCTAAATACTAACTCTTCACCAATGACAAATGACAAATGACAAATGACAAATGACAAATGACAAATGACAAATGACAAATGACAAATAACAAATGACAAATGACTAAAAAATGAAATTGCCGAGAACGACTTTAATTTTGATACTGCTAATGCTGGGTTTAGGCGCTTTTGTTTACTTCCATGAAATTCGTGGTGCGACTGTGCGAGAAGAAGTCAAGGAGCAAAAGCAGAAAATTTTCTCTTTTGCCGCAGATGATGTGCAATCTCTAATAATCAAGACAAAAAAACTCACCCTGAATCTAGAACGTAACCCTGAACCCAGTAACCCCAAGTGGGTAATCAAATCTCCCATATCAGCCCCAGCCAATGATGCTATTGTTTCTTATTTAATGGATTTGTTGGTCAAAGGTAATAGCGATCGCACCTTATCAACTCCAGCAAAAGAGCTTGGACAATTTGCCTTAGATCAACCCCCAGCCACTATCAATATCACCCTAAAAAACCGACAAAGCCATGAGTTAATTTTGGGTAAATCTAACTTTAACGGACGTTTCTTATATGCTCAAACTGACCCTGCTACAAAAACCGATGGAAATATAAATGTGCTGTTGGTATCTACAGATTTTGCAAATGCCGTGAATCGGGATCTATCAGAGTGGCAGCAACCGGTAGATAATAGTCAGAAACTACCTTCTTCGCTCACCATTCCGAAACCGAGTCCGACAAACAGCAAATAATTTAAAATCTGGCGATATTATGACAAATCCGACAGCAACATTGCTGATTTCCTGCCCAGATCAACGGGGACTGGTGGCGAAATTTGCCAATTTCATCTATTCTAACGGTGGTAATATTATTCATGCAGATCAGCATACAGACTTTGCTGCTGGGTTATTTCTCACGCGCATTGAATGGCAGCTAGAGGGGTTTAATTTACCGCGAGAATTTATTGCCCCGGCTTTTAATTCCATTGCTCAACCTCTTGGCGCTAAGTGGGAAATACGTTTTTCTGATACAGTACCACGCATTGCTATTTGGGTAAGTCGGCAAGACCATTGTCTATTTGATTTAATTTGGCGACAACGCGCTAAAGAATTTGTGGCTGAAATTCCTTTAATTATTAGTAACCATTCTAATTTAAAGGTGGTGGCAGAACAATTTAATATTGACTTTCAGCACATTCCCATTAATAAAGACAATAAATCAGAACAAGAAGCCCAACAACTACAATTACTCCGCCAGTACAAAATAGATTTAGTTGTATTGGCGAAATATATGCAGATTGTTAGTGCAGATTTTATTAGTCAATTTCCACAAATTATTAATATACATCATTCATTTCTACCAGCTTTTATCGGTGCAAATCCCTATCACCGAGCTTTTGAACGTGGGGTAAAAATTATTGGGGCAACTGCTCATTATGCCACTCCTGATTTAGATGCCGGCCCGATTATTGAACAGGATGTAGTGCGAGTAAGTCACCGTGATGAGGTTGATGATTTGGTGAGAAAAGGCAAAGATTTGGAGAGAGTTGTATTAGCAAGAGCGGTGCGATCGCACTTACAAAATCGTGTATTAGTATACGGTAATAGGACAGTGGTATTTGAGTAAATGATGCTTATAAAAATTGAAGTTGCGGCTATACAAAAAAGTCTGCCTACGCGACCTTTGAAAAAATAGTTATTTCAATAATTGCCGCAGTTGTACTGGAAGAAGGGTTTTTTAAATTGATTAGTTGAGATCGATCAGCTTAAAGCTATGAATTATTTAATTAACGAACTGTTCGCAAATATAAAGTCTGATGACGAATACATACGCAGTAATGCAATTACTGATATATCATTCGTCCTAGAAATTAATTCTTGGCAGTTACCACTAGAGAACAGAATGAGTAGATATAATCATTTAGTCAAAGAGGAGTTAATAAATATAAATTTAACTGAGAGTGAAGAGGCAGAAATTGTAGAATTTCTACAAAGAGAGATTACTGATTCAAATAAATCAACGAGTAGTTTATCTAGTTTATTATTTACAATTGGTAAAGCCTCATCCAAAATCGCACTTCTACCGCTACTAGATATTATTCAGAATTACTCTTCTGAATTTAATGCAAATGAGTCTTATCAAGCTTTAGTTTCTTTAGAGAGGTTATTGTTCTGGGATAGTCATGGATTATCGAATGAAGAGAAAAGCAACATTATTTATAAAACTAATCCTACATCTTTTATAGAAAGTAAATTGGTATGGTCATTGAATAACCCTCATTCACCCCATTCATCCGTTTTGCAGTATACTAGCGAAGGTTTACTAGATGGTTTAAGTCGGTTACTGAAAAAAACTGATGAATAAACAGCACGATAAGTAAATCAGTTTCTAATTTTCTAGCTAATTGAGGAATATTGGATCTACGTAGTTCTTTTTTGAGGCTTTGGAGAGAGTTGTATTAGCAAGAGTAGTGCGATCGCACTTACAAAATCGTGTATTAGTCTATGGTAATAGGACAGTGGTATTTGAGTGATTTTGAAAATTTAATTTTGTGTTATTCCGCATACGCAGATTTTGTTTGTGTAGCCGCGAATTCCATTTGATAGAACTTAAGCTGACACTAACATCAATGACATCTGTGTTAACTCACGCTAAGGTTTAATTAGCTGAAGATTTCTGTATGTTTTTAGGAAACTTTTTTGAGCTTCTTCTCAGTGAATTTGGATCGCTTATTCCGTTTGAGTGCTGAACCAGCGCAGAGAGTACCGAGGGCGACTAAGCTAAGAATTGAGGTGGGTTCAGGAACAGTGATTATGGTTGCAGAAAAACTAATGGGTAACTCACTATCTTCCGTCCCAAAATTTTCCGACCCTGGTGTAATTGGCGGTGCAGAAAAAACCTCTAAATAACCCGGTGTTGGCAAAAAATTAGCGAAAAACGGACTAGAATAGTTTCCCCCCGATGTAGAATACCCAAAACCATCAATTGTTAACTGCTGAGTATTAAGACTAATTAAATTGTCAACATTAAAAGGTTCGTTTCCTGGTATTGGAGTTCCGGCAGGTTGTAGATCGGTAATTGTTTCACCATTTCGTGTACCAGTAATTCCAGAAATCAGGTAAAAACCTAAATCGTTAGGGGTATTATTTGTTGTGAAAGTACCGTTTGCTGCTATGCCAGTACCAGAATAATTCCAGTTCCAACTTAAAGCAGAGGCAGCTTGCATTGTGCCGAAAACTAATCCAGATGTTGCGGCGAAGGCTGTGACAGATAGTAGAGCTAGAGTTTTCATGGAATTTTTCAGTGCAATTGTTTTCAGCATAGTCAGGAAGAATCGGCTCCTGTCGGTTGAGTTAAGCTACAGTGCAATCCAAAACCAATGGTAGTTTAACATCAAAGATACCTATTTATATATAGGACTCCGATTTGATTTCTGAAAACATCCTGAGACTGAAAAGCATGTTTCATCAGGGTTTTATCTGAAATCTTGTTCAAAAATTAGATATGAGTACTATAGATAAATAAATTAAGATTTTGTTACTTAATGATAAAACTTATCCATTTGTATTGTTTGCTAAAAAGAAACAAAAACATATCCAAAATATATGATTTTTTGGAGATATTTAATCAAGTCAAACGGAATTAACTTATACGCTAATACTATTGGTAATAAGCCTTGGTTTCAGATAATTTTAATTTATTAAATGACTCTTATTGTTTAACTCAATTTACCGATCTACATTAATTTGATGGGATGCTTATCGGCTAGTTAACAGGCTGTTTCAAGAGATTGATAAAGGTAGTTGATACAGAAGTTGTGCTGTATCTCCGCCTGTCGTAGACATCGCTTTATAATGAAATATTAAGCTGCACTCAAAAAACTCTCAATGAGCCAGACTACTTTAAATTTAGTTGCAATATCTATCTTTCTCATGACCCTATCGGTACTGGTGGGGCCATTTTTGAATTTGTCGCCAGCAGTGCCGGCACTTGCAACCTTCACTATATTAGGCATAGCTACGTTGGATAGTTTTAGCTTGCAAGGCAAGGGTGGTACTATCTTTTTGGATTGGATTGCTGGATTTTCAAAAGAACACCGCGATCGCATCGTCCACCACGAAGCAGGGCATTTTTTAGTTGCTGACCTGCTGGGGATTCCCGTTACCGGCTACACACTCAGTGCTTGGGAAGCCTGGAAACAGGGGCAACCTGGGCAAGGTGGCGTTAGCTTTGACGATCGCGAATTAGCATCTCAATTAGAAGTGGGTAAAATCACCGCCCAAATGCTAGACCGCTACTGCACTGTTTGGATGGCGGGTATTGCTGCTGAAACCCTAGTTTTTAATGATGCTGAGGGTGGCGCTGATGATAAAAGCAAGCTGATAGGAGTATTGACAATTTTGGGCTTTTCTGAATCAGTTTATCAACAGAAACTGCGGTTTCATGCCCTCCAAGCAAAAACCCTACTGCAAGAAAATTGGTCTAGTTATGAAGCTTTAGTTAATGCCATGCGACAACGCGCTTCGGTAGAAGATTGTCATGCTGAGTTAGGAATGGGGAATGACAAATGACAAATGACAAATCCCTACTTTTATGAAGAAACAGCTTTTAAATGTGAGACATGATGAGATAAGTACTTCGAGTGAATAACTCGATTACGCCCAGCATTTTTAGCCTGTAACAGACACTGATCGGCGCGATTCAGCAGACTCTCTCCTTGTTCATCATCATCAGCTTGCAGACTAGCTGTGCCCAGACTAATAGTGATATTAATTGTCAGTTTATTACTGAGTGCAAATGGTTCGTCGCTGACTACGCGATTAAGACGACGGGCTACTAATAGTGCTTCTTCATCAGTAGTGTTAGCCAGAAGAATTACAAATTCTTCGCCACCATAGCGGAATGCTGTGTCTTGACAGCGCAGGTTGTGTCGCAGACGCTGACATAATACTTGCAAAATGCGATCGCCTACTAAATGTCCGTGAGTATCGTTAACTTTCTTGAAATAATCTACATCTAGAATAATCAAACTCAGAGAAGTTTTTTGACTTCTAGCTCTTTCAATTTGCCTCGGTAAGTCCCATTCTAAAGCACGACGATTATTTAATTCTGTCAACGAATCAGCTAAGGCGATCGCTGATAACATATCATTTGTCCGAATCAAATCTCGATATTTTTGTGCTTTTCGCAAGCCAACAGTCAATTGAGCAAGTATTAATCCATGATTAGCAGTCAACTCTGCCAAATTATGGTCTGTTTTTTGATCGATAAGATGCCAAATATAAGCATCGGCTCCTTGCTTTAGGGCCGCAGCGCTCATCTCTAATTCTCTGTGCCAACCCTTATTTCTATCAGTAAGTTGTTGGGAACGATCCTCGAAAAGAATGCAGTATATCCAAGATAGTTTTGTCTGGTCTTTCAACCAACTGCACAGTTCCATACTGCCATCAAGACTAGCCTGCACAAGTATTATATCGGGGGGCGTTGTTTTAATCCGCGACACTGCTTGATTCAGATTGTCCATATCTTCTACATTAAAAGCAGTCGCATAACGGATCTGATCTGGAAGTGTGGCGATAAAATTATTTTTTCCAAAGACCAGAATAGAAATATTCATTGCTTTATTTTTTATCCTATTTAAATTTTAAAGAAATTAATTTGAGTAACATGCTGCTATTGTTGCCTAATGCTAAATATGATTTTTTAGGCTGAGTTATATTTCTTGACATATTATTTTTTAAACACTGAATCTAAATTATTTTTTCAAATTTAATCTCCTTTTAAGGTCTTACATTTACTATTACAGTTTCTGAAATATCTACTTCTGACAACTAATGTCTTCCTTACAGAATCTTTTTCAAACAGTAAAAATACTGAACATTATTTAGATGTATAAAAACTATTACTGTAGTTTCTTAAGTGCTATTTCTCTAAGAAAATTACCAAAATAGATAGTTTGTAATAACTGTCACATTAGGTAACTAAATTTCTTTTAAGGTAGAAAATATAAAATTTTTTAATTCAACGATCAAAACCAAAATTTCATCATTGAATTAAAAATGTTATTTCCCATAGGAAACTTCAGCCTTTTTATTAATAAACTAGGCTTTCATTAGGTATTAAGGTAAGAGTGAATGGCAAAAACAATGCATAACTAAATAGACGGCAAAACTCCCTGCTGATATGGACATGGAGCTTTCTGGTACTAATAAACTCTACAATTGCAGAGCGAATTTATAGGGTAAAAATCCCCAATTGGAAGTGGGGTATAAAGCTTGATTTAACAATGTATTTGCAGGAGAAATAAAAAGTCTCTGCCTACTCGCTTTATCTGGGTTTGTTTACTTAACTCGCATTTTTTGTTTAATTGGTTGCAACATCATAAATCTAGAAAACAAAGCTAAATAAAAAGCTTGATGTCAAAACCTGCCCCTAATGTGGGTAAATTAGTTTGATTCCGCCTATAGAAAGGGCAGAATCAATATATAAAAAATTTTGTTAGCCTAGCCTGAGATTTTAAAATCTCAATTTCTACGAAAAGCTAAAATCGCCTCAATAACCTTCAACTGTGTAACCAGCAGCAACAATTACCTGTTTGATTGACTCGTCAGATGCTGCGGATTCCACTGTGACAGTTTTAGCTTTAACATCGACATCCACCTTGGACTCAGGTTCCATAACATGGATGGATTCAGTAATTGTTTCTGCACATCCCTCACAAGCAATATTTGATACTTTCAGTTTTAGTGCCATTTGTTACTTTGGTACGGGGTTTTTAAAGTATTTCTTAAGAATCAATGCTAACTATCGAAAGGCGGTTACACATCCTGCTAGAGGCAGATAATGGTCTAAAAGCATCCTCATTACTGCATATAGCTCACAGACTTGCACAATTTGCTGGCGGTAATATGAAACAAAATGCAAGAATATATAAAGCTATTGATGAAAATACACCTACCTAGTACCGCTACGCCCAAGTCTAAAGTCTAAAGTTAAAAATACCTATGTCTTCAAATCCCCAGTACCTAAGCGGTAACGAAATTCGCAACATATTCCTCAACTTCTTTGCCCAACGGAGTCACCAAATCCTTCCAAGTGCCTCTCTCGTGCCAGAAGACCCAACTGTGCTGCTGACGATCGCGGGGATGCTACCATTTAAGCCGATATTCTTGGGGCAGCGCACACCAGATTTTAAGCGGGCTACGACTTCACAAAAGTGTATCCGTACCAATGACATCGAAAATGTCGGACGCACTAAACGGCATCACACGTTTTTTGAGATGCTGGGTAACTTCAGCTTTGGTGATTATTTTAAAGAACAAGCGATCGCTTGGGGTTGGGAAATCTCCACACAAGTCTTTGGCTTTTCCCCCCAAAATCTCGTTGTCAGCGTTTTTAAAGATGATGATGAAGCCTTTGGAATTTGGCGCGATCAAATCGGTGTGCCGATAGCGAGAATTAAACGCTTGGGCGAAGACGATAACTTTTGGGTATCTGGCCCGACTGGCCCTTGTGGCCCTTGTTCCGAAATATATTACGACTTCCACCCAGAACGCGGTGACGAAAATATCGATTTAGAAGACGATTCCCGGTTTATCGAGTTTTACAACCTCGTGTTCATGCAATATAACCGCGATGCTTCCGGTAATTTAACGCCACTGCAAAACAAGAACATCGACACCGGCATGGGTTTGGATCGAATGGCGCAAATTCTCCAAAAAGTACCCAATAACTACGAAACTGACCTGATTTTTCCAATTATCCAAACAGCAGGGCAAATTGCTGGTGTTGATTACCACAGCAGTGATGAAAAAACCAAAACTTCCCTAAAAGTCATTGGCGATCATATTCGCGCTGTCATCCACATGATCGCTGATGAAATTCGCGCTTCCAACGTCGGAAGGGGTTATGTGCTGCGGCGATTAATTCGGCGCGTGGTGCGTCATGGGCGATTAATTGGAATTTCTGGTGAATTTACTACTCAAGTTGCTGAAACTGCGATCGCACTTTCCGAATCAGCTTACCCCAATGTGCGCCAACGGGAAGCAGCAATTAAAGCTGAGTTACAACGGGAAGAATCCAATTTCCTCAGAACTCTGGATAGAGGCGAAAAACTCCTAGAAGAAATCATCCAAGAGGTGAAACAACAAGGAAATACTCAAATTAGTGGTGAAAGCGCATTTACCCTCTATGACACTTACGGATTTCCCCTCGAACTTACTCAAGAAGTTGCCGAGGAAAATAATCTCACAGTTGATGTTGAGGGATTTGAGGCACAAATGGAAATCCAAAAAGGACGTGGTAGAGATGCACATGAAACCATCGATTTAACTGTGCAAGGTTCCCTCGACAAGCTAGCAGAACACATCCAAGTCACCGAGTTTTTAGGCTATACCCAACCGACTGCGACGGCGAAAGTCGAAGCAATCTTAGTAGAAGGTGTTTCCCAAGAGGAAGCAGAAGCGGGGACACAAGTACAAATTGTTCTTGATAAAACGCCATTTTATGCGGAATCTGGCGGACAAATCGGCGATCGCGGTTATATCTCTGGTGATGGGATTGTTGTTCGCGTTGAAGACGTAAAAAAAGAATCTGATTTCTTTGTTCACTTTGGACGCATCGAACGGGGTACACTGCGCGTAGGCGATCGCGTCACCGCCCAAATCGATCCGGCTTGTCGCCGTCGCGCCCAAGCGAACCATACCGCAACGCACCTGTTACAAGCAGCGTTGAAAAAAATTGTTGATGATGGCATATCTCAAGCAGGTTCCTTGGTTTCCTTCGATCGGTTGCGCTTCGATTTCAACTGTCCCCGCGCGTTAACAGCAGAGGAAGTGCAACAAATCGAAGAACAGGTAAACACTTGGATTGCCGAAGCACATGCTGCAAAGGTGGAAGTATTACCTTTAGCAGAGGCGAAAGCTAAGGGTGCTGTTGCCATGTTCGGCGAAAAATACGGCGACGAAGTGCGGGTGATTGACTTCCCCAGCGTATCAATGGAACTATGCGGTGGAACTCATGTCAGCAATACGGCTGAAATTGGCGTTTTCAAGATTATCTCGGAAGCTGGTGTGGCTTCTGGGGTACGGCGTATTGAAGCTGTTTCAGGGCCAGCAATATTAGATTATCTCAACCTGCGGGATAAAGTAGTTAAAGATTTGAGCGATCGCTTTAAAGTTAAACCTGAAGAAGTACCAGATAGAATCACAACTCTCCAAAGCGAACTGAAAAATAGCCAAAAGGAATTGGAAACCTTGAAGGTACAATTAGCGATCGCTAAATCTGACAGCTTGCTACAAACAGCCGAAATTGTAGGCGATCATAAAATTATCGTCGCCCAATTAGAAGATGTCGATCCAGAATCATTAAAAACCGCAGCCGAACGCTTATTGCAAAAAATCGGTAACGGTGCAGTGGTACTGGGTTCTGTTCCCGAAGCCGACAAGGTAAGCATAGTTGCAGCTTTTAGTCAAGAAGTCAACAAAAAAGGTTTGCAAGCTGGTAAATTTGTCGGTGCGATCGCTAAAATCTGCGGTGGTGGCGGTGGCGGCAGACCAAACTTAGCCCAAGCTGGCGGACGCGATGCGAGTAAATTACCAGATGCGTTGGCACAAGCGGAAAGTGATTTAAAATCGGCATTGAGTTAAAACTCTTTGTTACAGCATCTGTCGTAGTAGTCTGTCAATAAATAATTGATGGATAAATTCCCTGTAGAGACGGCGATTTATCGCGTCTCTCTAACCGTCAAAATCAATTTGACAGACTATTAGGGGCAATTCATGAATTGCCCCTACGAAAAATCTAGGCTTTCACTGCCTTTCTGCGTAAGTCCTGAACATTCCAAAACAGACGCAAAAATCCTCTCTATTTCTCTTCTCTCTGTGTTGCGCCAGGTGCTACAAACTCCTCCACCCCCGCAACGCACTGGCAACTCTATTGCCTCTGTGGTTCGTTGATTTCCTTAAACCATCTCAAACTCTAATTCATGACTCTTAAAAAAATCATGAGTAAAATGATCCACCACATTCGTATCAGCTAATTCCAAATTATAAAAATCCACAGCTTCATGGTCAAAATGAGGGCCAGCGTGCCAAGTTCCCTCATGTAGCTTAATAAAACAATTCCCCGGAATCCGAAAAGCAGCAATCTCTTCTAATGCTGGCTCACTCACATCATTATGAGGAGGACAAACAGCAATTAACCAATCCTTCCCATCCAAAGAACCTAAACATTGAGTGCATTGCTGATGGCGAGTAATTTTATGAAACTTTCGCCCTCTCTTCTCCAACCGCATAATATAAAATCGTGGAATTCCATTTTGCAGGTTTAACTGGGCATCTTCCACATCGTAACCTTTGCCATCAACACTTGCAAAAATTACCTGTCCATAACGCCGAAAGTTTTCAGAACTCACCCATTGCGCTTGCAATTGTTGCACTGTCTTTGATCTGCCCATATCAAATCTTTGAGAGACATTACTTAGGTTTATTTTCCCCCAAACTGACCGAATTTTATACATACAGCCATTATGGTGGATTGGGAAAAAATGACCTTAACTAGCTAGATAACTCCGTACTTGTTCCTTTTGTCGTCGGAGGAGACTGAGAGCTTTTTGCTCAATCTGACGTACCCGTTCTCGACTAATACCCATGCGATCGCCAATCTGGGCTAAAGAAAGTTCATAGCCATCAGTCAAACCAAATCGCAAGGTTAATATTTCTCGCTGTTGTGGAGACAATTTTGCCAACAAGTCATGTAAATCTTGGTGCAAAGATTCTTCAACAGCATAATCTTCAGGAGAAGGCCCGTCATCTTCCAGGATGTCCTGCAATTCTGTATCTTGTTGTTCGCCAACTCGCGCCTCTAGCGAGAAAGGTTGACGAGCCAAATACAAACATTCTCTAACTTGGCTAGGTGTCAAAGATAACGCAGTCGCAATTTCAGCAGTTGTGGGAACGCGACCCAGTTGTTGAGATAATTCTCGCTGTACCCGTTTAATTTTGTTCAGTTTCTCAAAGACGTGGATCGGTAAACGAATAGTTCGTCCTTGTTGAGCGATCGCTCGCGTGATTCCTTGACGAATCCACCAGTAAGCGTAGGTAGAAAACTTATAACCAAGAGCAGGATCAAATTTATCCACTCCTCGCTCTAAACCCAAAGTCCCTTCTTGAATTAGATCCATAAATTCCAGATTGCGGTGCTGGTATTTCTTCGCCACAGCCACCACCAACCGGAGATTAGCCTGAATCATCTTTTTCTTGGCTTGGTGTCCTTGACTTAACTGTTGCTCTAGTACCTCAACACCTAACTCCACCCGATCTGCCCATTCTTGTAGCGTGGGTTCGTGGTCTAATTTCATAGCCAATTCTTCTTTAGCAGCTAAGAAATTCATCATCAGCTGCACTTGTTGGGCAAAAATAACCTCTTGTTCGCGAGTCAACAAATCTACACGCCCGATCTCTTGCAGATAACTACGTACAATATCATCTGTAGCTCGAGGTTTTTTATCTGCGGCTAAACTTTTTTTCTTCGTTTTTTGAACTTCGGTAGGTGGAGATGTTAAGTTGCTCATGGTTATTTGCTCCTCTGTAACCTCTTCAATTTATTGGTATCAAGTCTATATATTCAGACCCATAGCCATTCCACACTGCTAATCATATTAATTGGCAATACTGATGAATTTTGGTCTATGATACATTACAAGTTAATTGTTGGAGATAATAAACCCAAAATCAACCCACCTCATAATACTAACATTATCACCAGTCACAAATCAATTACCCTAAAGTATTATCACTATATCTTTTGAAGTAATTACACTTGTTTCTCATGGAGAATTGCATATTTTCAAACACAATTATATGTAGTTTAATTCTTCAATGTAGTTAATGGGAAAAATGAAAACTTGATTTAGCAACAATTTAATTCCCAAAAGAGAACTTAATAACAGCATATATCAACATAACTCCGAATTCTTAAAGCACGGAGCTTTTAATTTTTTAACAGGTTGATTATACTTCTATGTAATTGTAATTAAGTGGAATTAATTACATATAAAATATTCATTTTTTACTTTTATTTGTTCCTAGATAATTAAATCATCTCAAGCTGGATACATAACAGGCGATCGCTAAATATTAACAAAAGCACTTTCATGCTCAAGAACAGCTTTCTTGCGGAGTCCGGCTAAATACTTGTAGTTAAGGATTTAGAATGACGAAGACGCAGGTATATCTGACGCACTTATGTCATACTGGACGCAGACATCTGTATTGAATGCCATACTATCAATCTGATTGCTTTTGGAGACATTTTTAGAATAAAAGTAGTAACAGTGGTCACATTAGCACCAAGGATAGTACTTGGCAAGACATGAACACCCGCGATCGCTACTAATATCTTATTGAAGCGAAAAGATTTACGTTTAGAAGTGGGTAGTTAATTCTTATGTAGCACACTCAAACAATAAAATTCCCCACTTCTGCAATCAGTCGGAAATTATCTGAGACTCTTAGCTAGAAAACATCTTGATGGGTTGACCATTATTGCGGGGATCTGGATCGACTAGAGATACATATATTTCATGTATACAACAATCCTCTGCGATCGCTAAAGCACATGCAGGTGTGCGTCCATGAAAAGAACAGGGTTCAAGAGTTACATACATTTTCAACAAGTTGAAAGCTTTACCTTGAATCTGTTTAAGTGCGTCAGCCTCAGCATGATGTTTTCCTGGTACTTGCGTGTATCCTTGAGCTACTATCTTTTGAGTATCTACAATTACACAGCCTACTGGTGGATTAGGCAAACATTCCGGCAAAGCTTTTCTGCTTTGAGCTAAAGCAGCCAGCATAAACATTTCATCCATGTTTTAGCGTAAATTATCTAGATAAATTACAGTACCAAAAATTAGCTATCTTTAGTAAAAAAATTCCTATATCAAAATTTAGTAACTGTTACACTAATACCAGAATCGAGCTTAGGAACCTTAAAATACTCAATTGGCTCAGTACTTTGAGAACTTGGGATATTTGTTGGCTTCTGACATTCTTTAAAGAAAGCACCAGGGTTATTGATGAATTCAAGGGGGTTAATCTTTTGACATCCTCGTTCCTGCACTAGCGAAATCGATTCAGCAGTTTGTTTGGGATTATTAGTCTGTCCCGTAAAATTACTCCATGTAGTGGTAATTGTCGCGGGTTCCGTCAATAAAGCTCCAGCCTGATTGCGAGCGGGAAATTGCTGCTTTAGAGCATCGCCTGTTGCGATCGGAACATTATCTTGGTTAGCATAGACACTCTGAGGTAGAACAAGTACACCAATCACAACCACTAAGGAGATAAAAGAGGATTTCATAATTCAATCTCTTAATGTCAGTTTAATAATTAGCATTCGCTAGATACAGACACCAAACAATAGCAGTCTAGTTTTAGTACTTCAGACTAACACAGGTACTAAGAAGTATAGGTAAACTTCATAAAAAATCTAGTGAAGTCTAATCAGAGGTAGATTTTTGTCTAGGAGGAGATCGTTGAGGAATCCACCCTCTAACACATCAAAATTTCACACTCCCCTGTTATCTGCCTCCCTTTGTAACTGCGCTAATTCATATTTTGTTACCCGTACTACTAGCCGTTTATCTTTTCTACGTGTTACCATACGGTTACATAGATAACACAACATCAATATTGTTCAGCTAAATCTTGTAAGATGTGTTCTCCATCTATTGCAGAATACATCTTACAAGATGATTGCAAGTTTACAGTTGAAGCTAAAATACTGGGGTATAAACCCAAGGACGGGAACTGTGTTGTAATTTTCACGTCTCAAGGCACATCAACAAACCTTTCACCAGTCTAGGCAAATTAAACTGAGTACGAGTTATTACAATTTAGATACTCGGATTATGTAATCTGAGTATTGTCAGTTCCGTATAATTCCCCAAGTTTGGCATTATTCAGCATTATTTCAGAGTAAGAATTAGTTGTTGCTGAAAGCTTCTAATAAGCTTATGTAAATATCCATACAATCTTTCCAATTATCTCTTCTCCCTACAAAGAGTCTATCTCTGAAGTGCTTACATTACTTGTGGCTGGCAAAATTGCTATATCTCTTACCATTAAGGTATTAATTGCTCTTATCTTTTCAAACTTGGCGAATCGGCAGCTAATGTACTAGTATATTATATGAATTTTTTGTAAAGTTATCCAATTAAGTGTTCTTACATAATATGATATTGAATGTTGGATTAATAATCAATAATTACATCAGCATTAACGGAAAACTGAATCAACAAAAAAAGGAGTGCTAATAAAGTACTAAAAATATGAGTTATCCTGTTGTTTCTCTCAGCAAAATATAAAACCCTGTAAAGGTGGGTAATATATGCAGAAAATATGTTTGACGCAGTTTAGTGGAATATATTCTGTGAGTTAAGCTGTCAGGTAATACTTTGGGTTTAAAACAATTTAAAATCAGTTAATAAAATCGTCAAGATTCTATATGTAGCTATCAGAGTATACACTAGCAAACTTTGATAAATTAATACTACAATAGTCTCATTAAAATTAAAAAAAAGTTGAGTCTCTTTGAGTCTGGCTTTGATAGAATCTTGACTTTTCTAAAATCGCTTTATCTTGTGATGAAGGAGGTTTTGTTTTAGTTAGCAAGAGTGTATTCGGAATGTAAATAGTTCAAATTACCTACTGTATATGTTCCATCTGTAAATGGAAATAGGGTAGCATGAATTAAAATATCTGTTAGTTTACTTCACCTCTTAAGCAACCTAAAGCACAAAGCGTTAACTCATTACCAACGCAAACATTACTAAGAAAATCTACAGCAAATAGTCTTTAATTTTAAATTTTCCTTATTATGACGATGGAATCTTTACCACAGTTTGAAGAAGTAAATATTCAGAAATACTTAGAAGTTATTCAACGGCGTTGGCTACCTCTAGTTGGAATTTTTAGCATAGCTGTTACCCTTGGATGCTTGTATGCGTTTTCACTGAAACCCTCATACAAGGCAGAAGGGAGTTTGATGATTAAAACAAATCGTTCTTCCTCACTCACAGGGGTATCAGAAGATATTGGAAGATTGGAAGCTTTGAACTTAAACGACAATCCCTTGGAAACTCAGGTGAGAGTTATTGGCTCAAATCCAGTGATTGGCAAAACAATTAATTCACTTCAACTCAAAGATAGTAAAGGCAAACTACTGTCGATTCCTGACTTGGCAACACAACTAAAAATAGAAGGAATCAAAGGCACCGATGTTGTACAAGTTTCTTATAAAGGTAACGATCCTGGACTGGCTGCCAAAGTTGTAAATGAAGTTATCAAAAGTTATATTGACCTAAATATCAAGGCTAATCAGGAGGAAGCACGAACAGCTAAAGAGGTTCTTGTAACGGAAGTACCCAAAGCTGAGGACATTGTTACAAGAGCTGAATCAAAACTGCGGGTATTTAAAGAACAGAATAAAATTGTTGTTCTGGAACAAGAAGCAACCGCAGCAGTCGATACGATTTCTAAGTTAGGAAACCAACTTTCTGAAGCTCAAGCTCAACTAAATAATGTCACAGGTCGTTTAGAACAGTTAAGCAAGGAAGCTCAAGTAAATCCACAACAGGGTGTAATTGCATCTGAATTGAGTCAAGCACCTGGAGTTCAAACAGTGCTTACCCAACTCCAAGAAACAGAAAGTAAGCTGGCAGTGGAACGTACCCGTTTTTCACCTGAGCACCCTACAATTATTGACTTACAAGCAAAAGTTGTAGCTCTTCAGAGCTTGTTAAAACAGCGGACAGGACAAGTCGCTGGTACAGCACAGGTAACACAGGGAAGTTTACAGGTTGGACAACTGCGCCAAAGCTTAATTGCAGATATTACTCGTGCTCAGGCAGATCGTATCGGTCTAAAAAGACAAATTGACACTCTCTCCCAACAGCAAACTGCTTACATCAAACGAGCAAATAATTTGCCAAAGCTAGAACAGAAGCAACGAGAGTTAGAACGAAAACTACAAGCGGCTCAAACAACTTACGAAACACTATTAAAGAAACGTCAAGAAATTGATATTGCAGAAAACCAAAAGATTCCTAATGCTCGTGTAATTTCCTTAGCTTTAGTTCCCGAAAAAGCAGAAGGGCCTCGCAAAACGCTATTTATTGTTGGTGGAGGAGCAGTTGGTCTTTTCTTAGGTGTCATTGTCGCCTTTAGTTTAGACTTGATAGACCGCTCAGTGAAGACAGTTAAAGAAGCTAAAGAAGTCCTGAAATACACTGTTTTAGGAGTAATTCCAGCACAAGGCAAAAATGGTAAAGCCCATTCTTCTATAGGAGGAATTGATAGACCTATCCCCAAAATCATTGGTAGAGATATTCCTTATTTCCCTCTTGGTAACGCATATCAAATACTCCAAGTAAACTTGAAGTTTCTCTGTTCTGATAAACCGCTAAAAAGCATTGTAATAACAAGTTCCGTTGCCAAAGAAGGAAAGTCTGACGTGTCTGCAAATCTAGCTGTGACTATGGCTCAAGCAGGCCGTCGAGTGTTGTTGGTGGATGCAGATATGCGTCATCCCATACAGCATCATATCTGGGGGCTAAACAATACAGTTGGACTAAGTAATGTCATTGTAGGTCAAGTTTCTTTAGATGCAGTTGTTCAAGAAGTTATGCCTAATTTAGAGGTTCTTACTTCTGGAGTTTTGCCTCCCAATCCGGTAGCGCTGCTAGATTCTCAACGGATGGCAACATTGATAAGTAACTTTGGTAGAGATTACGATCTAGTTATTTTTGATACTCCACCTCTCTCAGGAATAGCAGATGCTGCTGTTTTAAGCACTCTCACTGACGGTATTCTATTAGTCGTTCGTCCTGGGGTAGTTGACTTGAACAGTGCTAATGCAGCTAAAGAGTTTTTAAATCAGTCAGGTCAGAAGGTGTTAGGGATAGTCATTAATGGTGTGAATATTAAAAACGAGTCTAATAATTATTTACCTGAAAGCAAAAAACGACAAATTGAACAAGATTTAGTCTCTAGCAGTTTAACCAAATTTACCAAAGAGCGTTAAATTTTCGTATGTAGAGCCTTAGAGCCTTACTACAAACATCTAAACCAAAGTTTTTGACTGTAGGATTAAATTAATGACATTAAGCAAAAATCTCAAGCAATTCCTAAAATCAAATACTCCATTAGCTAAATGGAAAGGCTCTGTTTATACAAAGACAATAATTCTCAAAAATCAGGTAAAAAATTATGATATATATAAGCAAATTTTATCTCCTCAACAAAGCAATGAATTACTTACCAATCTGATTACAGATAGTAAACCTTTTATGATTAGTCGCTTTGGCAGCACAGAAGCTTATTGTGTGCATGAATACCTAAAAGGAGGTTACAAGGGATCTATATTTGAATCGATGTCTAATGATTCTGGGTTTTTTCCAGTAGATGAAAAACATCTAAATCAATTTAGCCAACTTTTTCTAGAATCGTCGAAATCTATAGATGCTTTGGGAGTATGGTTTCAAATTGGAGAGCCAGAAATCATCAGAAACTCTTGTCCACAAGCTTCTTTTGTTGAATTAAATACACTTGAGCCTTATTATCATAACAACCCTTGGAGCCAGAATCTTGAAGGGAAAAAGGTTTTAGTCATTCATCCTTTTGCAGAAACTATTCTATCACAATATAAAAACCATAGAAAGTTACTTTTCAAAAATCCAAATATTCTGCCTGAATTTGAGTTAATTACCTTCAAAGCAGTTCAGTCTCTGGCTGGAACTCAAACCCAGTTTAATACTTGGTTTGATGCTTATGATTGGATGTGTAACCACATTAAAGATCAAGATTTTGACATAGCTATTATAGGATGCGGTGCTTATGGACTTCCATTAGCTGCTTACGTTAAATCTCTAGGGAAACAGGCTATGCATCTTGGAGGAGCAACTCAAATTCTTTTTGGAATTAAAGGCAATCGTTGGGATAAAATTCCATTTTTTCAGTCTCTTTATAATGAATACTGGGTCAGATGTAAACCTGACGATATACCAACAAATCCTTCAAAATATCCAGCCTATTGGTAGTTGTCAATTGAAAAACTCCATTTTATTTTTCTATTGGAGATGCATTTTTATATGGTTATAAATAAAATCAAAACATCTTGTTTAATTAATAATTACAATTACGCTGAGTTTCTCTCAGAGGCGATTGATAGCGCTTTAAATCAAACTATTAAATTTGATGAAATTATTATTGTTGATGATGCTTCCACAGATAATTCTGTAGAAGCTATTGCTAAATATACTCAATTAGCTAATGTTAAATCTATTTTAAAAGAAAAAAATCAGGGGCAATTATCATCCTTTAACGAAGGGTTTTTAGCTGCGACTGGGGACATTATATTTTTTCTAGATGCCGATGATATTTATGAACCTCAATATTTAGAAACCACCCTAAATTTTTATAATAGACGTAATGAATGTGATTTTATATTTTGTGCCTATAAGAAATTTGGGGCAGTGGAAGAAACATTTCAAGTTGATACCGTTGATTTGGATTTAGGTTATTCAGTCATCAGAACTTTATATAGTGGTGAATGGATTGGCTCCATAACTTCAACATTATCAATACGTAGAGAAATAATTAGAAAATTTTTACCTATTCCCAATATAGAAGATTGGCGTGTAAGGGCTGATGACTGTCTGATATGGGGGGCTTCTTTGGTAGGGGCTAAAAAGTTTTATATGTCTAAACCTTTAGTGATGTATAGAATACATCAAAACAACCAGTATCATAACAAGAAATTCTTAGATATAGACAATAACTATGAATATAAGAGATTTTGGAAACGTAATTCTCTATTTAATTACATTTTGCAAAAAAATAATTTAACTTTACCGTTATTATTGGCTTTTACCTCTCTCAATGAGTTAAAAACAATACCATGTCCAAAATATGAAGATTTTATTTCATACCTGAAAATAATATTTTTGTTTGAGCATAATTTCTTTTGGAAAATGAAGGGCATAATTTTATTATTTAGCTATTTTTTGAAAACTCTAATGGCTGGTAAATTCAAAATGTTGTAGGTAATAAATGAAGCCTAGATAAATCAACATAATACTTCACTTTAAAAAACAAAAATAGTACACGATAAAATGTCACAGACAGAATTAACTCCTAAAAATAATGCTAAGTAAATTAAAAATTCCTAGTTTATCAAAATTTACATCTCGTTCTGGGCTGCGTGCAATTATTGCCAATACAGGTTGGTTGTTTGCTGACCGCATTCTCCGTATGGGTGCAAGCTTGGTTGTAGGAGTATGGGTAGCACGCTACTTAGGAGTACAGCAGTATGGTCTTTTTAACTATACTTTAGCTTTTGTTAGCTTATTTAGCCCAATTTTCACTCTAGGGTTGGATGATGTAGTAATTCGCCATATTATCCGTCAATCAACAAATAGAGAGGAAATTTTAGGAACCACTTTTTGGCTAAAATTGCTTGGTGGAACTGCTTCTGTATTATTTGCAGTTAGCACTATGTTTTTCTTGGGTGAGCATGAAACACTGAAAATATCGCTAGTTGCAATTTTAGGAATGGCAGGAATTTTCAGGGCGACTGATACCATTGATTTGTGGTTTCAATCACAGGTGCAGTCAAAATATAGTGTGATCGCTAGAAACATAGCATTTCTGCTAAATACTGTTATTAAAATCGTACTAATTTTAACAAAAGCATCATTGTTAGCTTTTGCTTGGGTAACATTAGCAGAATTTGCAATGAGTGCAATTGGCTTACTAATTGTTTACCAAGTTAAAGGGTATTCATTCTGGTTATGGCGTTGGAGTTTGTCTACTGCCAAAACCCTTCTTAAAGAGAGTTTACCTCTAATTTTTTCGGGGTTCGCTATCATGATTTTTATGAGAATCGATCAGGTGATGTTAGGTCAAATGATCGGAAATAGTGAGGTTGGAATTTATTCTGCTGCTGTCCGTGTCTCTGAAATTTGGTATTTCATTCCAGGGGCTATTGTTTCTTCTGTTGCTCCTTCAATTTACGCAGCTAAGGAAAAATCAGAAAGTCTTTACTATCAGAGAATAGGACAATTACTCAGTCTAATGACATGTATATCGTTAGGAATCGCTCTGCCAATGACATTCCTATCCGAAAAGATAATTATAGTGATGTTTGGAAGTGGATATGCGGAAGCGGGACCAATATTATCAGTTCATATTTGGACTTCTTTCTTTGTATTTATGGGTCTGGCCACATCACCTTGGTTTATTGCTGAGGGTTTGAACCATGTTTCTTTAGGTAAAACTTTATTCGGGGCGATGCTAAACATTATTCTCAATTTATTCCTTATTCCTAAATATGGTGGACTTGGGGCTGCGAGTGCAACAATAATTTCACAAGCTGCTGCTACTTTTATATGCAATGCATTTGATTCAAGAACACAAAAGATTTTTAAGATTCAGGTGCGATCGCTTCTTCCTTTCTATAAGTATTGATCGTTATTATCTAACTTTTGCAGTATCAAGTATATTGAGCAAAATTAATCCAAGATGGAAACACCAGTAACTTTTATTATTTTCAAGCGCCCACAAACAACAGAGAAGGTTTTTGAAGCTATTCGCCAAGCCAAACCAAGAAAACTTTTTGTAATTGCAGATGGGGCACGCACCGACCGCGAAGATGAGGCAGAAAAGTGTGAAGCAACTCGCGCAATTATTGAAAGAGTTGATTGGGAATGCGAGGTTATCAAAAATTATTCTGATATCAACTTAGGTTGTGCAAAACGAGTATCTAGTGGTTTAGATTGGGTATTTAATAATGTTGAAGAGACAATTATTTTAGAAGATGATTGTATCCCTCATCCGACATTTTTCAGATTTAGCGAAGAACTGCTAGAAAAATATAGAGACGATACCAGAATTGCCACAATCTCTGCTCAAAATCTTCAATTTGGACGAAAACGCACCAATTACAGTTACTATTTTTCTCGTTACAACCACTGCTGGGGTTGGGCAAGTTGGAGACGTGCTTGGCAGCATTATGATTTGACTATCAAACTCTGGCAAGAAGTGGAATCAGAAAACCTCTTACATGACATTCTTGTCGATCCGAAAGCAGTAAGTTATTGGCGACGAATATTTCAGTCTGTTTATAACAATCCTACAGGTATAACCTGGGATTACCAATGGACATTTGCCTGCTGGATACAGGGTAGCTTAAGCATTATTCCCAATGTAAATTTGATTTCTAATGTTGGCGTTGGGGCGGACGCGACTCACTTCACTTCCAACCAGGAATTTTCGTTCATCAATATGTCGATGCAAGCAATGGAATTTCCTTTAAAACATCCACCGTATATTGTGAGAAATGTAGAGGCAGATAATTTTACTCAGAAAACAGTATATAAAGCAACTATATTGAATATTTTTAAAGAGGAAGTGAAGAAAAGATTGAATTACTCAACGATAAAAAAATAGTGATATCTTTAGTTAATTAATTAAATGTCAATAATGAACGTAAAGTTAACAGAAAAAATATTAACTATCTTACTACTACTCATTGCAGCAGGGGTATTAACAATACACCCTGCACAAGAAGTTTCTATGTCTACACTTGGAGGCGATAAGGTAGATACTTTGTTCAATATAATTTCATATTTAATATTATTTTATTTTCTAATTTCGTACTGGAAAGGTTTTATTTATGTAATTAGAAAAAGTCCATTACAGTTTCTTTTACTAGCAATAGTTATATTTTCTATATTGTGGTCAGAAGACCTAAGTTCTACTCTAAAAGATATAAAAGGTCTAATCCGAATATATTTTCTTGCAATCTATTTGGCAGTACGTTATCCCCTTAGAGAACAAATGAGGCTAATAGCTTGGGCTCTTGGTGCAGCTGCATTATTGTCTATGATCTTCTCTGCATTCATACCAGGTTATATTCACAAATCACCGGAATTAGTAGATATGTGGAGCGGAATTTATGGTCATAAAAATGAATTAGGTTACATGATGAACTGGAGTGCAGGAGTTTTCTTACATCTGGCCCTTAGTAGTTATCGATATCGCTGGTTAATGTGGGCACTATGTGGGTTATCTATATGTCTAATTATCCTCACACGTTCAACAACATCTTTGGCGATCCTATTTACAATGATATTACTTTTGCCTTTTTATCGATCCTTTCAAAAAACTAATTATAAATTACAAGTTATTATGATTACTTCAGCTCTAATGCTACTCATTATTTTTTCAATATTACTGATCAATAATGCCGAAACTGTAGTTGGTACTTCTGGTAAAGACCTTACCTTCAATGGACGCTCTGATCTTTGGGAACTAGTGATATCTAAGGTTTTGGAAAGACCTTGGCTAGGTTATGGATTTTCTGGATTTTGGACTAGTAATGCTGCATCTAATCTGAGAGCTACTTATGATTGGGCAAGTAATGCTCACAATGGTTTTTTAGAACTATTGTTAGAATTAGGATTTTTAGGTTTCTTGACTTTTGCAGCAGGATTTATCCGGTTCTTCGTAATGGCACTGACTCGAATTGTTTCGGTGGCAGAAAAACCTGAAGATTATTGGCCAATGCAGATGCTAGTTATCATCGTCATCGTGAATTTTTCAGAAGCAAGATTATTAACTCCCAGTTGGAATTGGTTAATGTATGTCACAACCTCTTTATCTCTGACTCTTAGTTTTCAGCGTACACCAATATATAAATAAGTCAGTAGTTTACATACTTCCATAATTGAAAGGAGAGAAAACATGAAAAAGTTAAATTTTGGATGTGGACACAGATTTTCTTCTGGATGGATCAATATAGATTTTAATTCTGAGCATCCTGAAGTAATTGCTCATAATTTACTGCAACCACTTCCATATCCTAAAGATTATTTCGATGTAATTTATAGCAGTCATGTCCTAGAGCATTTCTCTAAAGACACAGGAGAAATGCTGGTTAAAGAATGCTATAGAGTTCTCAAACCTCAAGGCATTTTACGCATCGTTGTTCCTGACTTAGAACGAACATGCCGTGAATACTTAAGAATTATCGACAGTATTAAAAACGAGGAAGCAAGGAAACAATATGAATGGGTTATTATTGAGTTAATCGATCAATTGGTAAGAACAGAACAAGGCGGATTGATGAAAACTTATTGGCGGCAAGTGCTTGAAAACAATGATGAGCCATCCATCACCTATGTAGAAGAAAGAACAGGTGTTAAAATCAAAGAAGAGATAGCAAATAATAATACTTCTTCTTTGTTAGAAAAGGTATTTAATATCAATCAAAATAAACTCAGAAACAAATTCAAATACCTCTATATTGACATGGTAAAGAAGTTAATACCACGCTATGTCCGCAAGTCTATGATAGATGAAACATCCTTGGGTGAAAAACATAAGTGGATGTATGATAGCTATAGTATGAAAACGCTCTTTGAAAGAGTTGGTTTTTCAGATATTAAATTTATGGATGCCCATACAAGTGATATTCCAAACTTTAGTAATGAAGTCTTGGATATTAATGCTGATGGGGCAGTATATCTACCAGGCTCGCTATATTGTGAGGGCATAAAGCCAAACAACTAATATTGATTCTCTGCGATAGAGGATTAGTCTTATCAAGAATATTTTTTTCAAGTTCAATAATACTAATATGAAGGTTTTGCTCCTTAGTACCCAGGATGTGGCAGGTGGTGCGGCTCGTGCTGCATATCGGTTGCACAAAGGTTTACAAAATATTAACTTACAATCACAAATGCTGGTGCAAGAAAAATATACTGATGACAAAACAGTAATTGCACCTAATATCAGATTATTGCAAGGCATCGCTAAGGCAAAGTTGACATTGGAAACTTTACCTTTAAAACTTTATTCTCAAAAGCAAAATACTCCATTTTTTATTCAATGGTTGCCAGATAGAGTTATTTCTCAAGTTGCTCAGATTAATCCAGATATAATCAATTTGCATTGGGTTAGCGCAGCTTTTATGCAAATAGAAACTATTGCTAAACTAAAGCGCCCTTTGGTCTGGACAATTCATGATATGTGGGCATTTACTGGAGGATGTAGCTACACTGGGGATTGCGATCGTTACCAAATCTCCTGTGGAGCCTGTCCTCAACTGAACAGCAAAAAGGATTGTGATTTATCCCATTGGGTATGGCAACGTAAAACCAAAGCTTTGAAAAATTTAAATCTGACCATTGTTTCGCCAGGTTCTTGGTTAGCCGAATGCGCCAAATCTAGTTCTTTGTTTAAAAATTTACGAATTGAAGTAATTCCCAATGGGTTGGATACTCAAAAATATAAACCCGTCGATCAAGGTTTAGCGCGAGAACTACTGAATTTACCTCTGGATAAACAACTCATTTTATTTGGAGCATTAGATGCAACCAATGACTCTAGAAAAGGTTTTCATTACCTGCAACCAGCACTACAAGAATTTAGCAAATCTGGCTGGAAAGATAAGTTAGAGATCGTTGTTTTCGGTGCATCTCAACCTGAAAATCCACCTGATTTGGGCTTCAAAACCCACTATTTGGGACATTTATATGATGATATATCTTTAGCAACTGTTTACTCAGCAGCTGATGTGATGCTTGTGCCGTCTCTGCAAGAATCTTTTGGACAGACAGCTTCTGAATCACTCGCTTGTGGTACTCCAGTTGTTGCATTTAATTCTACTGGCTTAAAAGATATTGTCGATCATCAGCAAAACGGCTATTTAGCTAAACCTTATGAAATTGAGGATTTTGCCAAAGGAATTGCCTGGGTACTTGAAAATGAGCAGAGATTAGAAAAGCTGTCATTTTATGCTCGCGAGAAAGCAGAACAAGAATTTACTCTAGAACTTCAAGCGCGTCGTTATTCAGCTTTATTTCAGGAAATATTGATGACAGCAAAGAAATCTTCATTTAGGAACTGACTTAGTAAATCAATACTTTATAATATGTCAATACCTATAGCTTTTATAATTTGTACAGAACCTGGTCGCTTGGAAGCTCAATCTTTAATGCTTGCAGAAAGTATTCGTAAGTTCTGTGGAGAATTAAAGGATACGCCTATATTTAGTTTTCATCCTAGAGTGGGTGAACCTATATCAAAGCAAACCCAAAAAGCATTTGAAGCGTTGCAGGTAAATCATCAACAAGTCCCTATCAATCAAGAATTTCATGAATATTATTTAGCAAATAAACCTCTGGCTTGTGCCTATGCTGAACAACATATCGACGCAGAAATATTAGTTTTTCTAGACAGTGACAAATGCTTTTTTTCTGAGCCAAAAGAGTTTTTGTTACCCGTCAATTGTAACGCTCGGTTACGTCCTGAGTATGGTCAAGGAATTGGTTCTACAGGTCTGCAAGACTCTCAAGAATGGTATTGGCAAAAGTTATATGAAGTGCTGGGGGTAAAGCGCGAGGTATTTGTGGAAACACCAATTGGTAAGAAAAAAATTAGAGCCTACTGGAATTCTGGTTTAGTCGTTGTGAGAAGGAGTGCAGGTATATTTACAGCTTGGAAAGAGAATTTTGAAAAAGTAATGCGCCTTGATATCACTCCTCCTCAAGGTCTTTATTTTGTTGAGCAGTCTGTTTTATCGGTAACTTTATGTGCATTAGAAGAAAACGTCGAACATCTTCCTGCTAATTATAGTTATCCTTTGCCTTTACATAACCGATTATCAACAGAACTACAAATTAAAGACTGGAATGATATTACATCAATTCATTATTTCAACCTATTCTTCTATAACGATTGGGATGCACAAATTAAAAGACTGAAAAAACTTAATCTTGATTCAGAAAAATATCGATGGTTGTGTCAAGAGGTTGTCAGGCTCAAGATGCCTCGCGTATCAGTTTTGCATCGATATATGCTGGTAGTTAGAAGAATGGAACAAAAATTACGAAACTTTAATTTAGATATTAATTTGAGTAGCTGGATAGAGAAAATAGCTAAACTTTAAACGTAATCAAAATAATTCCGTATAACTTGATTATTTGGATTGAACATTTTCATAGGAAGACATGAGGTAAATGGGATGAAACAAGCAAATTTAGCTATAGTTATGACCTGTCATAACAGGCGTAATACCACTCTTGCCTGTCTACATACTTTATATGAGCAAAAAAATCATTTTGATGTTTATTTAACTGATGATGGTAGCTCTGATGGAACTGCACAGGCTATCAAAGCAGAATACCCAGAGGTACACATTCTTCAGGGTAATGGAAATTTATTTTGGGTGGGAGGAATGCATCTCGCCTTTGGTGAGGCGATAAAAAATCAATATGACTATTATCTGTGGTTGAATGATGACACATTTCTAGAAGCTAATGCTGTTAGTAAATTATTACAGATTCATCAAAATTTGACGGAACAAGGTTATCCAGACTCAATTGTAGTTGGTTCAACTAAAGACCCAATGACAGGAAAAGCAACCTATGGAGGAGCAGTAAAATCTAAAAAGTGGTATTCCAATAAGTTTGAATTTTTAGAACCAAGTTCGGTTATTCAAAAATGCGATGCTATGTATGGTAACTGTGTGCTAATTCCTGAAGGTGTTGCGGCAAAAATTGGCAATATTGATACAGCTTTTATTCACAGTTTAGGAGACTTAGATTATGCGCTCAGAGCGCGTAAATTAGGTTGTCAAATATGGGTAGCCCCTGGGTATATTGGTAGCTGTACAAAAAATTCTATCCGCAATAGTTGGGTAGATACTAATTTGAGTATATTACAACGCTTGAAAAAGGCGCTGCAAATTAAAGGATTTCCATTAAAACCCTGGACTGTATTTTGTATCAGACACTCTGGGCCATTATGGATATTTTACTGGTTTTTACCCTATATTAGAGCAATTATTGGTTACAAAGATTTGGCAATTTCTCCTACATTTTCTGATGACATCAGCCAAACTAACTCGAAAATTTGATTATCCTCTTAGTATAAAATAATTTTTATACAATTAAGAAGAATCTTAGCTGAAAAATTTATCTTAAAAAATCCATTTAAGAAACATTGAAATAATTCCTCATATTATGGGTAAACGCTTACTAATTGTCTCAACACTTGATTCTAGTCAACCATTTGGTGCATTTACTAGACCTTTTTATCTTGGACAATATCTTACTAAAGATTTTGATGTTTTTCAGCTAGGATTAGATTGTTCATCTGTTAAGTATGCACCTTCGATTTCCATTGGCTCAAGAAGCCTGAAGTCATATATTCAGACTATAGAAAAGTGCATTGATGAGTTTTGCCCAGATATTGTTTATGCTCAAGAAACTTTACCTGGATTAGCTGCTTTAATTTCACTAAAGCTTAGAAAGCACAGCAGTTCCTCTCTTGTCTTAGATTTTCATACATTTTCAGCGTATGAATACTGGATGCGCTTATTTTCAGTTGCCAATCCTTTCAAAGAGTTTGTACAATGTATTAAGACATATATTGCTCAGGGAATTTTGATATTCTCTGGTAGTCCAATTATTGCAGCAGGTGACTCGATTCCTAAACTAATTTCTCAGTGGTATGGTAAAATTCCACAGCAGATTTATAGTATTGGGAATGGAGTGACGGAAGACTTGCTAAATACTGAATCGTTTTTGGATAAAGACCCCTATCAAGCATTTAGACCGGCAAAAATAGTGGTTCTTATTGCTCCTAAAACATTTCAATTTCCAAGTAATGATATGTCTGTATCAATGACTATTGAGGTTGCTAAACATCTCGAAAGTCATCAGCAAAAAGTACATTTTGTTATCATAGGTAGGGATAGTAGCGATATTTCAGAACCAATACCCTCTAATATTTCTTTTTTAGGGTTTTTACCTAAAAGAGAGGATTTTGTTGAGCATCTTAAGTATGCAGATATTGCTTTGTTACCATTCTCTAAACAAGCAGTAGCAGGTGGCGCTCGGAATAAGGCATTAGATTATTTCGCTAGTAAAAAACTAGTTGTATCAACACCAGAAGGATTGCGAGGTTTAGAAGAATTTCGGAATTTAGAACATCTTTTAGTAACAGGATACTCTACTGAAGAAGTTGCTAACACAGTGCTGGATGCAGCTTCAAACTTTGATAAATATCAATCGCTTGTGGATACAGCATATAACTTAATTACAGAGAAATATTCCTGGAATGCAAGAGCGCACAATATCGCCGAAATCCTTATGAAAATCAGTCATTCTTAGTTTAAGCGAAGAATACTTAATATTTAAATATTTCAGATTTTAAATATTGTTACAAATTGCTTTTTAAATAATAACCTTCCCTGTGGCATTAACTCTCATAAATTCTAAAAATAAAAATCTTAAGTCATGAAAAATCGATTTTCTTATAAGCTTCTTGGTGTTAAAGTTGATGCACTCTCTATCCCAGAGTTAAACTTACTAATTGAAGAATCTATTGATAAAAATGAGAAATGGATTATTGCTAATCATAACTTGCATAGTCTTTATCTATTTCATAACGATCCAAAGATGCAATCTTTTTATGCCCAGGCTGAATATATCCATATTGATGGTATGCCTCTATTGTTTATTGGAAAATTGTTAGGTTTTCCGATGAAACGAGAACAAAGAGTAACCTATGCTGACTGGGTGTGGCCTTTGATGGAAGAAGCAGCGAATAAAGGCTGGCGTGTATTCTATTTAGGTTCAAAGCCAGGAGTAGCGGAACAAGGAGCAAGTATTTTGCACCAGAGATTTCCTAATTTACAGATTGCTTGCGCTCATGGCTACATCGATCTGGATAAAGATAGTCAAGAAAATCTCGCTACTCTGGCTGCAATTAATGCTTACAAACCTCATGTATTAATGGTGGGGATGGGTATGCCACGCCAAGAGCATTGGATTTCTGAAAATCTTGAACATATTCATGCCAATAGTATTTTGACTAGTGGAGCCTGTATGGATTATGTCGCAGGAGTACTACCCACTCCTCCTCGCTGGATGGGGAAGGTGGGTTTGGAATGGTTGTATCGGTTGTTGTCTGAACCGAAGAGACTTTGGAGACGTTACTTACTTGAGCCTTGGTTTGTAGCTACGTTATTTCTACGGGAAATTTGGAGTATACCAAGCCAACAAAAAAAAAATAAAATGCTGTTATTTCTCAGTACAAGATTTCACAAGTTTGTTGCGTGATTGAGTCTTGCAAAGCCTTGTCAGTAGGTAACTCAATTCGTTATGAATTTATGAAATACTGTATTAAGGCTTAGAGGATTAAGGCTTAGAGGATGTTTTAAAAGTATTTAGCTGTGATTTTAGGCACTTGTCGCTCCCCCCTAACCCCCCTTCAAAAGGGGGGAACCAGAATCAAAGTCCTCCTTTTGAAGGGGAGCCACTGCGGTCTTGGGGTCTCCCAAAGTGAAGCAAGTGGCGTGGATTTAGGGGGATCTAGAACGTTTTGATACCAACAATAAGACTTTTAAAACATCCTCTTAATCAAGAATTACTTAGCGCAAGTGAATTTAACCGTTAGCCTTCAAGCTAATGCTGAAGGCTAAACAAGAATTGGTCAATAGTCAGAAAATCTGCCTTTCGGGTATATGAGTTGAGGTTTTTATCGCAGAGAAATTATCCGCGATTGAGTTTCTAACTTTTCAGTCGCTATTAAAACTTCTTGTCTTGCCCATTTATCTGCTGCCAAAATGTCATCTAAAGAAGGACTTGTCCGGTTATCATTTTGATGGCGATCGCACACCATTTCTATACACCGGGGAATATCTAAAAAGCGAATTTTTTCATCTAAAAATAAAGCCACAGCTTGCTCATTTGCAGCGTTTAACACAGCTGGCATCGAACCAGCAGCTTTACCCACAGCATAAGCTAACTGCATACAAGGATACTTTTGGTGATCTGGTTCCCGGAAGGTTAAATTTCCAGCTTTCACTAAATCTAGTCGTTCCCAGTTGGTGTAGATGCGATCGGGCCAAGATAGAGCATACAGTAAAGGTAAGCGCATATCGGGCCAGCCAAGTTGAGCTAAAACAGAAGTATCTTGCAGTTCAATTAGCGAGTGAATAATGCTTTGGGGATGAATGACAATTTCGATATTGTCATAATCTAACCCAAACAGGAAGTGAGCCTCAATTACTTCCAGTCCTTTATTCATCAAAGTAGCAGAGTCTACCGTGATTTTCCGCCCCATTGACCAATTAGGATGTTTGAGAGCGTCCGCAACGGTTACATCTGCTAATTTTTCTACATCCCAATCGCGGAAAGCCCCGCCAGATGCCGTGAGTATAATTTTCCGCAATCCTGCCTTTGGCACACCTTGGAGACATTGAAAGATTGCGGAATGTTCGGAATCAGCTGGGAGTAATTTTACACCGTGTTTTTCGACCAGGGGTAGAACCACAGGGGCCCCAGCAATCAAAGTTTCTTTGTTCGCTAAGGCAATATCTTTACCAGCTTCAATAGCTGCGATCGTTGGTAGCAAACCAGCACAACCAACGATTCCAGTGACAACAGTTTGAGCATCGCCATAGCGAGCAACTTCTATCACTCCGGCATCACCTGCCAGTAGAATCGGTTGGGGATCTAGGTCAATGATAGCTTCTTTGAGCGCTGGTAATTTATCTTCTGAGCAAATTGCTGCTATTTTCGGTCGAAATTGCCGAATTTGAGCAGCCAACATCTCTACATTGTTCCCAGCTGCCAATCCCACAATCCGAAACTGATCTGGGTACTGAGTGACAATATCTAAGGTCTGAGTACCGATAGAACCAGTGGAACCAAGAAGAGTAATCGCTTTCACAATTGCTTAAGGATTTACAGACAACTCCCACTATAAATTGCTGGGGACTCTTTCATAACAGCAATCACTATAATCGATACACTGACGCGGACAAGTAGTAGACATGGGGAGAGAGATGCAGGGATACAAAGGGAAAATTACCCATGTTTTTCTTACTGCGCTAGACCAAATCCATTAGTTTTAACTCATAGACTGCTAGCCATAAAGTAATAAAATTGTTTATTTTGCAGAGAACTAGACAAAAATTGTATTTATAAATACTATGTTTTTAGAGATAAACTCCGAGAGAATTGGCAAAAGTAACCAAATAAGAAATAATTTCAATTAATTGCTAATCTGTCCAGTTTATTAATTAAATTAATGGAGGATTTAATATGCAAAATATTACTCATCAATTGCTGTGTTACAGCCATAAGTAAAAGAATGCAGAAAGGAGTTTGTTAAAGCACTCAACCTTATGGTCAAAGTTCAGATAGTTATAAAAAAAGTTTTATGGAAAAATGATTTCCTGTTTCCAGCAGCCTTATGGCTTGCCAGTCGAATATTCATTTGGATAGCTATGTTGCTGGTTGCGCCAAAACTACCATCACCAGCAGAAGAATTTTTGCCGCATTTTGGCTGGGGAGTTTTTGATGCCTGGGATAGTATCCACTATCGAGCGATCGCTACTTCTGGATATGAATTTGTAAATGACGGTAAGCAACATAATCTTGCTTTCTTTCCCCTGTTTCCTTTAAGCATCTGGGTTTTGATGAAATTGGGCTTGCCGTTTGAATTAGCAGGAACGTTAGTCAACAACCTGGCATTTTTCGCAGCCCTTTACTGTTTGTACTTTTGGGTTAAGGAGCATTATGGCATCAATGCAGCACAGTGGACTACTGCTGTAGTTTCTTTATATCCATCTTCCATGTTTACGGGGGTGGTTTACACAGAGGGGCTGTATTTGTTTTTGAGTACGTCAGCTTTGCAGGCTTTCGATCGAAAGCAGTATGGCTGGACTGGGCTTTGGGGCGCGATGGCGACAGCAACACGTCCTACAGGGATGGCACTAATTCCAGCATTAGCGATCGCAGCCTGGAAAGAACGCCGACCACCTATTGCCTATATCGCTGGTTTCGTTACCGCCATTGGCATACTTCTATTCAGTTTTTATTGTGCGATTTATTTTGACAACCCTTTAGCTTTTATCGAAGCGCAACGAGGATGGCGACCAACTCTAGGATTTGATTGGCAGGGTTGGTTAAATATGTTCATGCAAATTGCAGTTGGCACAAAAAACTGGCAATATGGTTGGGTTCAAAACTCCTCTGGTGGGATTCAAGACCATTGGTATCTCTTGTTGTTGAGCGTGATTGTTGCCAGTGCTTATTCTTTATGGCGCTTCCGTCAACGTTTTAGTTCTGTAAAATTATTTTATGGCTTTTATGCTTTAGTCTTATTTTTGTTGCTCCTAGCAAGCGAACAGTGGATCAATAACTTGCTCAACTTGTTCATGGTCTTGGGTGGTGGCTATGTGTTGTGGCGCTTACGCACGCAACTGACCGCAGTTACCGTGATGTATGGTTTTTGCGGTATTGGTTTGCTGCTAGCCTCTGGAGGTACTATTTCTTTGAGCCGTCTCGCTTATGGTATTGTGCCTTTGAATATAGCCATTGGTGTGCTGCTATCTCGCCATCCGCGTCAGGGATATTTAATCTTGGGCGTTTTTGTGACATTACTAGCCAAAATAGCTGTAGGATTTGCCCAAGAGCGTTGGGTTGGTTAGAGGTTTGATTCTTTATCGGTGAGAAGTTGAATTTAAATTTCCTAATGAATGTATCCAATCAAAAGAAGATAGCCCTTGCGGCATTATTTGTCGGTGTCGGTGCCATCTCTTTTGGCTCTATTTTCGTGAAATTGAGCGAAACTCAACTTAGCCCCAATGCCACTGTATTTAATCGCTTATGGCTAGCTAGTGTGTTCTTCTTGCTCTGGAATGGATACAAGGCAATACGTCAGCGACTTTCCTCAGACAAACCTGTAGAAGAACAATGCTACACCAGCCAGGATTTATGGCTATTGGGAAGTGCTGGGATCTTTTGGGCTGGCACTTTAGTCTTTTTGGCTTGGTCGCTAACTGAAACTAGCGTTGCGATTTCTAGCGTGTTGCATAATCTCGCCCCTATATTTACTAGCTTAGGGGTGTGGCTATTATATCGTAAAGCTTTTGAGAGCCAATTCCTGATTGGCATGGTCATCGCCCTTGGGGGAGCGATCGCTATAGAATTTGAGGAATTGCAAATCGCTACAGATGAAGTTCAAGGGGGTTTTGCTGCGATCGTTTCTGCGATTTTCTTGAGTGGATACCTGCTCTTGGTAGAAAAATTACGAACTAAATTTACTCCAACCACAATCCAGTTATGGATCTGTACGATTAGCGCCCTAGTCATCTTCCCCATACTTTTATTCACTCAAGATCCGCTTTTCCCATCTACAGTCAGTGGGTGGCTTTGGGTCATTTCTCTAGCGCTGATCTGCCAAGTTTTAGGTCATGGGCTTTTGACCTACAGCCTTGCCAAGTTTTCTTCTGTGGTTGTCTCCTTGGTGCATCTGTTAGAGCCTGTATTTAGCGGCATTTTCGCTCCGATCGTATTTTCAGAAAAATTAACTTTCTCAAATTGGGCAGGTTTCGCTGTAGTTTTAATGGGTTTATACTTAGCCGTATCTAGCCAACCTGCCGTTAATTTCCCATTCCAAGAATCAGTCACAACTATAGTTAACACTTTCGTTAAAAGTATGACGAGCAAACTGTCATTACTAAAGCAACAGTTCTCCGAAACACCAGCTTTCTTAGGAACTGCATCGTTATTGTTTGCCCTAATTCCCATATCTTTAGCACCATCTCTGACCAAATTATGTCAACAAGAAATTGGTGCAAATGCTGTAGTATTTCATCGCAGTTGGATTGCCACAATCGTCTTTGCACTATGGAATGGACTTGAGGCTTTTGGCAGCCAACAGTCTGATAATGAACCTATAGAGAAGAAGCCTTTTACGAGTCAAGAAGTGTGGCTCTTGTTGGCAATGGGAACCTCTGCTGGAACCTACCTTCTTTTATGGGCTTGGTCGCTGAGTCAAACTAGTGTTGCCAATGTTGCTTTACTATCTAATTTGAACTCCTTATTTGTGGCTTTGGCTGGGTATCTGTTATTTGGTCGGCGCTTCAATAACAGATTCGTGATTGGACTGGTTATAGCCTTGGCGGGAGCGATCGCATTTGAACTCAATAAGGTACAATTTGCAACCGCTCAAATACTGGGTGATGCATTGGCATTGCTAACTGCGGTTTTCATGGCCACGTGTATGCTGCTGATAGAACGACTCCGAACCCGATTTAGCACCGCAACTATCATGCTCTGGCGCTGTGGAGTAACAACAATGTTTCTCCTACCCGTCGTAGCATTCCTCGAAGATAGGCTGCTGCCATATTCCTGGATGGGTTGGTTTTTCATCATTTTCCAAGCCCTCTTCTGCCAAGTGTTGGGTCAGGGACTTTTAGCTTATAGCCTCAGCAGAATCTCTTCAAGCGTCGTCGCCGTCACACTTCTCCTCGAACCAGTTTTAGCCTCGATTTTTGCTTGGTTCATTTTTTCAGAACAGGTAGGTTTGTTTGACTGGGCGACTTTCGCTGTAGTTTTAGTGGGTATTTATCTAGCCCAATCTAGCCAATCCACTGTTCAAGTTACAAACGAAGGCTCGTAGTATTGGGCGAATATAATTAGCTACTATGCAAACAAAATCTGCCTACGCAGAAAGCACGAAAAATCAAGTTTTTAAACCAACCAATGGAGGTAGATAAAGTCTCATATCGCCGCGACAATAGTCCAGTCAAGTAAAAAATTAGACTTTACAAAAATCCTCTTAGATGTACTTGCTTCTATTACTCTTGATTTAGTGGACACTGCCAAGACTGATACAATTTATAACGAAAACTTCCGATAAGACATTATTAAAATCAGTGAAACACCAGTTCAATAGGCTGTTAAACTCTTTCCCATCCCTGGCTTCGGGATACTTGGTTATTGGCATTATATTAGCAGTGCTGATTCGATTAGTTTGTGTTCCAAATAAATCGGTAGATTATAAGTTTTTTTTAGCACCCTGGTATGATTTCATAGCATCTCATGGTGGCTTTAGCGCCCTCAAATATAGTTTTGCCGATTACACACCCTCCTACCTATACTGGATTTTAATTTCTGCCACCCTGCTATCTGCGTTGCCGAAAATCTTCACAATCAAGCTTTTTGCGATGACTGTTGATTTTCTTTGTGCCTTTTTAACTTACAAAATTGTCAGACTAAAATACCCAGAGGGGAGGAAACCTATATTTGCCTTTTTGGTAGTTATATTGAGTCCGACTGTTATATATAATAGTGCCCTCTGGGGTCAATGTGATGTTATCTATACAACGGGTTTGATTGCCTGTATTTACTTCTTATCTATTCAAAAAGAAATACCAGCCTTACTTAGTTTTGGTGTAGCACTTTCTTTTAAATTGCAAGCTATGTTTTTAGCACCTTTGTTATTGATTCTCTTGCTCAAAAAAAGAATACACTGGTATTATTTACCATTAATTCCAGCAGTATATGTAGTTACAGTTTTACCATCTTGGTTGATGGGAAGACCGATATTAGAATTGCTTTTGGTATACTTTAACCAAGCTAATAAGTACAAGGAATTGGCTAAAGGCGCACCTAATCTTTATCAATGGATTCCTAACAATTTTTATAATATTGTTGTCCCTATAGCTTTAACATTAACTATATGTGCAATATTTTTATTGGTATATATTGTTTATAAAAGTAGATTAAAAATCACTCAAGACAGACTGATACACTTAGCGACCATATCAGTTTTGTTTATGCCATATATCCTGCCTAAAATGCACGAAAGATATTTTTATCCTGCTGATATTCTTTCGATTATCTTTGCCTTTTACTTTCCCAGATATTTTTGGGTAGCTATAGTTGTGCAAATGGCATCATTTTTTGGCTATTTAGGAACTCCCATATTTATCCAGTTATTTTCAATCCCTTTAGGTTTTACCCTCTGGTTTGTTGTGCGAAAGTGCGATGTAATTTATCCGAAATTACAAGCTGAATTTTCCTCGAATATCGATAGAAAATTGTAGTAAAGGCAACTAGGATTTAAGTAATAGGACGACTGCCAAAAATGAATAATATCAGAGCAATTATCGGCATTAGTACCTTAATTTTATTTATCTCCAGTAGCTTACGACATGAGTTATTTAATTCATCTGGAGATTTAGCATTTTTTGACCAAGGAATTTACTTAATTAGTCAGGGAAAACCGCCAGTTTCTTCTGTACTTGGTTTTCATGTTTTAGCCGATCATGCTGCTTGGATTTTATATCCTTTGGCTTTACTATACAAAATTTATCCTAGTGTTTATTGGCTATTTGCAGTCCAGTCTGTTGCTTTAGCTTTAGGTGTTTTACCTACATATTTTCTGGCACTACAAGCAGGTTTAAAAGAAAATTTAGCAGTTGCAATGGTAGCTGTATATCTAATGTATCCAGTGATTTACAATAGCAATTTATGCGATTTTCATCCAGATACCATCGCTGTCCCTGCACTTTTGATGGCAGTTTTCGCTGCTAGATCGAGAAAAATAGTTTGGTTTTGCGTCAGTATTCTTTTGATATTGGGTTGTAAAGCTGTATTGTCCCTGACTGTAGTGGCTATGGGGATTTGGTTACTCTTGTTTGAAAAGCGACGCTTATATGGTGCGATCGCCATTATTGGTGGGACAATGTGGTTTTTGATTGCTAACTGGATTATCATCCCTTTCTTTGGTAGCGAAGCAGCGCTACTTACCCGTCATCTTTATCGATATAGCTATTTAGGAAACTCATTTTCCGAAATGGTACAAATATTACTTTACCAGCCGCAAATTATTTTTAAAAACATTTTTTCAGCTATAAATTTAGAATATTTATGTTTCTTATTATTACCTATTGTTTGGGCTTTAAAACCACAATATCTTATCCCTTTGATTAGTCTAATTCCTTGTGTAGCACTAAATTTGCTTGCAGATCATCCCTCACAAAAAAATCTAGTTTTGCATTATTCTTTACCAGCAATTCCATTTATTATTTTAGTTGGAATTGCCAGCCTAGCAGCAGGTAAAGGATGGCTAAAACAAAGACGAGTAATTTTTTTGTGGTCTTTAGTTTGGTTTTTTGCTTTAGGTAAAGTTGGGTTCTTTAGCTCAAAATATCTTCATCATCTGGACAATTGGTCAGCCACAAAAGAGGCGATCGCTTTAGTTAAAACTAAAGATAGCGTTCTGACTACAGATATAATTACTCCACATTTAACCCATAGAGATTTGATTAGTTTTAAATATAATCCTTCTCAAGATATTACTGAATTGAATAAGTTTCATTATGTCTTGCTCAATGTCCGTCATCCCGGTTGGGCTGCAAGTTCAGAATCTCTTTCAAACTTGGCAAATATTTTGAAAAATCAGTCAAAATACAAATTACAATATCAACAAGATGATATATATCTTTTTGAAAAAAAAATTAGCTAATATCATATTTATAAAACCAAATAGTCTTGACATTCTTTTGCAAAAAAGTCTATCAGGGATTACTTAGGTGATTTCTGACAAAGAATACAGCACTTACGGCAGCTATGAGGTACATCCCCAAATCTGAAAGCTTTGATAGGAGAGGGCAAGGAAAAAAACTGTATTGCATAATAGCCGGAAGCGCTGTATACCCAGGTTGATGAATTTCGAGTTCGCTCAACTCTCTATCCCTTAGTTGGTTGAGCGAAGTCGAAACCAACAGCGATGGTAGATTTATTGACGGAAATCACCTTAATTTATTGTGAAATCAGAGTAAAATTATCAGCAATGCCTAAAATATGATATTCAGATAAATTTGTCTGTTGTAAAGTCGGATTATCTAATAATAAATAAGATTTTTTATCAAATTGTTCTTTTAAGACAGCAACAGCAGCAGAAATTACTTTGCAATCGCTATAGAAATCTAAACTAGGACGATTATAAGCAAATGAGCTATAGATTGTTGTTCCTGGTAATACGTGTTGGCGAATTAATGCTGCAACTGGTTTGACTGGAAAAGCTTCTTTTAATTCCCAAATCCAAGATTGCGAACTTACCAGTAGGATTAAAACTAAATACATACCTGTAAATAAAACTGGAATGAATTTGCGATCGCGCTGTTTAACTAGCCATGCTGCAATTCCTATACTTATTGCCAAAACAATACTCATAACTATTAAAATCGGCTGTTTCTTCATAAAGAAGTAAACACAGCCTCCTAAACCGGCGATAGAAATAATCGCCAAAAATATTGTCCAACTTCGCATTTTAAAATGACGATTCTGCCAAACCTCGTTCAAATTAGCACCAATTGCCAAGGCTAAAAATGGATATACAGGCATGACATACCACGGAAGTTTAGTTCTCATAAAAGAAATAGTTCCTAAGTAAACAACTATGCCTAACAGAACTAGAGAACCCCAAGTATTATGACGTTTTTTCCATGCTAGATAAAGCCCTCCAGGTAAAAATAGCAGCCAGGGAAAACCATATTTGAGTAATTCTAATAAATAGTACCAAGGAGGCCCGCTATTACCTTCAACAGTTTGTGTAAGGCGGTCAAAAGCTTGTGCTTGAAAATGCACTTCTAAGAAAGTATTCCCATAATGTTGCCATTGGGCAGTATACCAAGCGATCGCAGGGGCATTTCCTAACAAAATTCCCACCCAGAGATAGGGACTTTTCAACAAAGCTAATTGTCGATCTGCAAGCAGAAATAAAGTTGCGATCGCCCCCAACAGCAAAACTATCATCCCCTTAGTCAGAATAATTAACCCCAGACAAAATCCCACACCTAGAGCATATTTTCGGTTCTGACGTGCTTTCAAAAGACAAAACAACAGCAGCAAGAAAAAAGAAATAGTCATCCCATCTAACATTGCTAGTCGTCCATGACGCACCACAGGCAACATTGTCAAGTAAACTAAAGCAGCAAATAAAGCTGGTAAACTTTGCTTAAAAGCTAAACGCCCTACCAAGTAAAGCAAAGGCACTCCCAAGGCAGTTAAAACTGCACCAGGTAAACGTGTAGTTAACTCTTGCACTCCTCCTAGTTGGTAGCACCAAGCAATTAACCATTGCATCAAAGGCGGTTTTAATAAAAATGGTTCTCCCTGAAGGGTGGGATAAAGCCAGTTCCCAGTCCGGTAAATTTCTCTGGCAACTATAGCATAAGTACCTTCATCCCAATCTCGTAAAGGGGAGTTTCCTAAAAATACCAGCCACAGAACTAGAGATATTATCAGCAAGCTAAATAACCATTCTTTTTCTCGGAATAGACGCATATCTAAAATCGGGATAATCATTTCAACGGCTGTAAGGCGGTATTGTACCCCAGATTTCGTAACGAGAGTTTGGTTAGTTTTTTAAAAGAGCGTATAACTGTGTAGCAGGTTGACAAAGCGCTACAAGGGTATCATCCTAGAATGTTTAGAAGGTAAACCAGATGAGTAACCACATTAAGAGCCTATGGTAACAGCACAACCTATCACTATTGATTTGTTTGCTGGGGCTGGCGGCTTTGGTCTAGGTTTCGAGATGGCAGGTTTCTCTGTTCCTTTATCCGTTGAGATTGATACCTGGGCTTGTGATACACTACGTTATAACCGCCCTAATATGACAGTTCTTCAACAGGATATCCGTGATTTAAACACTGCAAGTAGCATTAACGATATCTGTCACTTCAAACCGGATATTGTTATTGGTGGGCCTCCATGTCAAGGCTTTAGTATTGCCGGCCCAGCACAAAAAGATCCTAAAGACCCTAGAAATAGTTTATTCATTAACTTTGCTCACTGGATATGTTTTCTCGAACCTCAAGCTTTTGTAATGGAGAATGTTAAAGGTTTACTTTCGCGCAAAAATATTGAAGGTAGAAAGGTAACAGATATCATTAAAGAAACTTTTGAGAATCTAGGGTATTTTGTAGAAGTATGGTCATTAAATGCTGCCGAATATGGTGTGCCCCAAATTAGGGAGCGAATTTTTATTGTGGGAAATAAAACAGGAAAAAAATTAGGTATTCCTCCAAAAACACATTCCTTAGATTTATTACATATCAATAGCTCTCAATTATCAATATTTGCCTGTATGGGTTTACTTCCTGCCATAAGCTTGTGGCATGCTATATCAGATTTACCACCACTGAATGCACGTGAGGGTGAAGAGGAACAACCTTACATTTCAGAACCTCTCAATAATTATCAAAGCTGGATCAGAAATGGCAGTACAACACTTTACAATCATGTTGCAATGGATCATTCCCAGAGGCTTGTAGAACGCTTCAAACATATTAAATGGGGTGAATCAAGTTCAGATGCACCAAAAGAACATGGGGCGAGACGACGTAGTGGAAATGGTGAGTTATCTGAGATAAGTTATGACCAGAATAACCGACGTTTAAATCCATATAAACCATCACATACAATAGCCGCTTCGTTTTACGCCAATTTTCTTCATCCTTTCCAGCATCGCAATTTGACAGCCCGTGAAGGGGCGCGTGTTCAATCTTTTCCTGACACTTATCGGTTTCTAGGAAAGAAGACTGTTGTATCTCACAAGTTATTACATCGGGAAGAGAGATTTGATGAGAAGTTTCTTTGCCAGTACAATCAGGTAGGTAATGCTGTACCACCTATTCTTGCTAAAGCGATCGCACTTCATCTTCAAAATAAATTACAGCTATGCCCAAAAGCGATAGGAACCCTTTAGTTCACGGCTCTAATCTTGAACAAAAGGAGAATCACCGCACAAAATACAGAGATGTTGAGAGTAAAAAATATCTCACTGAAATTAGAACTGAGTATGATAAGTGGCGTTCAGTTAATCTCCAATTACTTGGGCCGACATCAACACCTACTGCTCAAGATGACGCAATTATTGCTACTAGGGTAGAACTTCTATCAAAATATAAGGATTTTTTAGACCAGCAGCACTATGCTGAAAAGTTTGATTCTCGATCAAACCTTCACTCTAGCGTACTGGAGGAATTTCTTTATTATCTGTTTAAAGATTTGGTCAGAGACTTTGGAGAAAATGCTCTCATCGGCAAATCACATACATTCAAAGATATTTTCTTTGTGCCGCCAAAATACTCTGAGATGCTGAAGCGACCGTATGCACGTATTGAAAAGAAAGATCATGACTTTGTAATTGGAGCCACTATTCAAGTATCATTTGAAGCAGCAACCCCACCGGAGAAAGATGAAAATCCTGGTGAAATACTCCCACTTCTTAAAGAGGAACCGGAAAATTACTCTGAAGTTACAGTTACAGGAAACACCGAAACGCACATTTTCGATATTCCAGTTGTTGCAATTGAATGTAAGACATATCTCGATAAAACTATGCTCGAAGGTTCATCACGAGCAGCAGAGGACTTAAAGGCAAGAAATCCAAACAGTTTATATGTTGTACTTATGGAGTGGATTAAGCTGACCAGTGATGTCAATCTTCGCAAGTACAAGGTTGACCAGATTTACGTACTACGTCAGCAGAAAAACACTGACCGAGAATTTAGGTATGAAGAAAAATATCTTAAAAATTCAATTAATCCAGTTGTAGTTCAACATCTATTCCATAAAGTGCGGAAGCATCTGAAAATGGATTGGACTGGCGGAATTGAACACGGCATAGAGCGTGGGTGGCTAATTGACGAGTAGCGATTGACCTATTCACCATACTGTTGATAGAAAATTAAGATATCCAGAAAGCAACTACAATTCATCAATTGTTACTAAACCGCCCTCGATAAACTGTATGACAAGTTCATGCTCATCAAGTAAAGCAGTTCCTAATAGAGGTAGCCGTCCTGTAGCAAGTACATTCACTTCCCGTTCTTCTCCATTCAAAATAATGGTAGCTTGATGTACTGGCAAGATTACATTACTATTGTCAGCTAAATTTGCATACATATCATACACAAAAGGAAAACACAACAAAGTAACTGCTGCTGGGGGTAAAGAAAGAAACTCTGTAAAACCTGTATCGATAACAAATTCAATGGTAAAGTCTGGTTGATTGGGCAGTCGAAATATGATATCAATGGTTGCGCGTCCGTTCTTGACAATACCAGAAATCACCGATAATCGCGCTCCATGTCACCACTGAAGGAAACAGCGACTTTATAACCAATGCGAATGCCAAAAAGTCGAGCTAATGGGTTTTTATTACGTAAATATCGTGCCGATTCTAAGCCTGTTTTATCAATTGCGTATTCACCTGTTTCTATATCGATAATCACCATTTTACCTATGTTTTCTTCTCGCTCTACTTGTTGACGAATGCTGTTTTCGTATAATTCTTTCGCACGTCGTGCAACTTCTTCTCGGCTTAAAAGTATGCTTTGCACAGCTTTGCTCCTTTGTTGCTACTGTGTATTAATTCTACTTGATTATCTGTTGTGCCTTTAAACTGAATTTTCTACATCTGTTATCTTTGGGTTAAGCAATAAAACAAATAGCGATCACCTAATTTTATTTCTCTAACAAATGAATCAATTTCAAGCTATGGCGATTTCAAATGACTAAAATACACCCAAGACAGCTTAGAGTCAGGAGTCAGAATATAAAGTTCTCCTGAATTCTGGTTTCGGACTCCCCAATAACTGGGCGTTTGCACCCAACTGAGAACCGCTATAATTCCGCAGCTAAAAGCCTACCTTGAACTGATTCAAACTCATCTTCTAGTAAATATAACTTGGCTTCATCATAGTTATTAGTAGAAAATACAACTTTATAACCCTGTGCCGGATCATAAATCTGACAGTTATCTTCACTGTCGCAAAGCAATAAAAGAATATATGGAGGGGAATGACTTGAATCTATCCATACTTCCATAAATTCCCAATTATTCTTCATTGGATCTTGCGGCGCAATAACGCGGTATTCGTCGTCTGCATTAGACATATTCAAACAAAAAACGGTAGAGCAATTAATACTCTACCGTTTTTTAATTTGGGATTTAATCTAAAAATCCCAAACCCTAAATATTACTCAACACCTTGGGGTAACAATTCCCGACGCTGTTGAGAACTAACTTGGACAATGCCATTTTCATCCACATCAACAAGGGCTGTATCGCCATCTTTAATGCGACCAGACAGAATTTCTTCTGCTAGGCTATCTTCTAACAGGCGCATAATTGCCCGACGTAATGGCCTCGCGCCGTAGCTGGGACTGTAACCTTCTTGAATCAAACGATCCTTGAAGCGGTCTGTGACTTCTAAGGTGATACCCTTTTCCGTCAGACGACCAAATACTTCCTTGAGCATAATTTCGGCGATTTGGGTCACTTCCGGCTTGTTCAACTGACGGAAGACGATAATTTCATCAAGTCGGTTGAGAAACTCTGGACGGAAGTACTGTTTGAGTTCTTCGTTCACCAAAGAGCGAATTCGGTTGTAAGTTGACTCGCTGGCATCTTCGGAGAATTCAAAGCCGATACCGCTACCGCCTTTTTCAATTACCTTAGAACCAATATTGGAAGTTAAAATCAGCAAGGTGTTCTTGAAGTCCACCGTGCGACCTTTGGCATCAGTTAACCGACCGTCTTCCAAAATTTGCAGCAGCATATTGAAGACATCGGGGTGCGCTTTTTCGATTTCGTCGAACAACACCACGGTGTAAGGACGCCGCCGCACGGCTTCGGTCAACTGACCACCTTCGTTATAGCCAACATAACCTGGAGGGGAACCAATCAGCTTGCTGACGGTGTGACGCTCCATGTATTCGGACATATCTAAGCGGATCATCGCTTCTTCGGAACCGAAGAAGTAAGCTGCTAAGGATTTCGCCAACTCGGTTTTACCTACACCAGTCGGCCCAGAGAAGACAAAGCTAGCTATGGGTCGATTGGGATTTTTCAAACCGACACGAGCGCGACGAATTGCTCGTGAGACTGCCTTCACAGCTTCATCCTGACCAATTAAACGCTGATGCAAGGTGTCTTCCATGTGCAGCAGCTTTTCAGATTCAGATTCGGTGAGTTTGTTCACCGGTACTCCAGTCCAAGAAGCGACAATGTGGGCAATGTCTTCTTCTGTAACTACAGGTTCTTCACCTTCTGTACCTGTTGCATTGGTCTTGCTTTGAGCGATCGCTCGGATTTCGGCTTTGATTTCCATTTCGCGATCGCGCAGTCCCCCAGCTTTGTCGAAGTCTTGAGAGCGCACCGCGTCATCTTTTTCTTTTAATATCTGACGCAGTTCTTTGTCTAACTCTTTGGCTGCGGGTGGCAGTTGGGAGTTAATCAAGCGCACCCTAGAACCAGCTTCATCAACTAAGTCGATGGCTTTATCTGGGAGGAAGCGATCGCTAATGTAACGATCTGATAACTTCGCCGCCGCCACTAATGCTTCGTCGGAGATTTTCAGTTTATGGTGTTGCTCGTAGCGTTCGCGCAGACCATATAAAATTTCAATTGTTTCATCAACTGTAGGTTCGCCAACCATCACTGGCTGGAAACGCCGCTCTAGCGCTGCATCTCGCTCGATGTGCTTCCGGTATTCATCCAAGGTGGTAGCACCGATGCACTGCAACTCACCTCTAGCCAAAGCTGGCTTGAGGATATTTGCTGCGTCAATAGCACCTTCTGCCGCACCTGCACCAATTAAGGTGTGTACCTCATCAATCACGAGAATGACATTACCCGCCGAGCGGATTTCATCCATGATTTTTTTCAAGCGTTCTTCAAATTCACCCCGGTACTTGGTTCCTGCTACGAGCAAACCAATATCCAGCGTGACGACGCGTTTATCTTCCAGGATGTCAGGGATATCTTTAGTAGCAATGCGGGAGGCTAAACCTTCAGCGATCGCAGTTTTACCAACCCCTGGTTCCCCAATCAGCACTGGGTTATTTTTGGTTCGGCGACCCAATATCTGAATAACGCGCTCAATTTCCTTGGCGCGTCCCACCACTGGATCGAGCTTATTATCCATCGCCATTTGGGTCAGGTTTGAACCAAATTCATCCAGAGTCGGGGTTTTTGTCCGCCCGGATGAACCGCCTGGTGAAACTTCGGCAGTTTCTCCCAACATGCGGATAACTTGGGTTCTTACCTTAGATAGATCCACACCGAGGTTTTCTAGCACCCTGGCTGCGACGCCTTCCCCTTCGCGGATTAGGCCCAACAGCAGATGCTCGGTGCCAATGTAGTTATGCCCCAGTTGGCGTGCTTCTTCTAGGGAGAGTTCTAAAACTCGCTTTGCCCGTGGCGTAAAGGGAATTTCCACGGCAACAAAGCCCGATCCCCGTCCTATAATTTTTTCAACTTCAATTCGGGCATCTTTGAGATTGACACCCATTGATTTCAGCACCTTAGCAGCCACACCAGTGCCTTCGCCAATCAGACCCAAGAGGATCTGCTCGGTTCCGACAAAGTTGTGACCTAAACGGCGGGCCTCTTCTTGGGCCAGCATGATTACCTTAATGGCTTTTTCAGTGAAGCGCTCAAACATGGCTTTATCCCATCATCTGCGGTCGTGCCGGTATGCTGATTTTAGCACAGGCAAAGCTTTTGGATGCCTGTATAACAGATTATAGACATCTTGAAGCTATGACTTTAGTTGATGGGCTAATTGTTAACTATTGACTACTTTTGTGTGGCTAGTGTACTGAGGAGCTTTAGTTCACCAGCGTTTTTGGGATTTATTACAAATAGCTGACTGCTTATATTGAGAATTTACTTACTTAATCCCAAACACCTACAAATACCATATAAATTTTCAAATATCAAGCAGAAAAAACATTATATATGTTTTCTTTATATTATTTAATTTTTCTATAAAATATTTAAATATAAATAAAGCTAGCAAAGTTGCTCTTTTTTGCTGAAGCCGATCGCAAGCCCGATCGTAGCCTGCCGCGATGCCTACAGTAGCCTGCAAAAATGCAGTTAGAGCAAGGGTTTAAGGTCAAGAGCATTAAAATCTCCAATTTAGTAGCTTGGAATTAGATGGGGGTGTTAACGAAGTAGATGCACCAGAAGCTTTCTGCCTGATTAATAATCCCCAACTACTTAAAAATCAAGTGCCAAGAGGATTTGTCTAGGCGATCGCTGACAATGGAATACCACTGGTCTAAAATTGCTTTAAATTTGGAGTGTTGTAAATCTGGGAGCCAGAGAATTAGTGCGTCCTCATCATTATCTTGGTAGTAACGCCGCCGCAGTCCGGCTGTTTTGAAGCCGAATTTTTGATATAAAGATATAGCCCCCAAGTTTGAAGCTCGCACTTCGAGGGTAGCTCGCTCCATTTTGCGATCGCAAGCTGTCTTGATAAGTGAATATAATAGAGCCTGTCCCAAGCCTTGACGGTGATATTCGGGATGAACCGCCAAAATTGTAATGTGGGCTTCGTCTAAAATTGACCAAAAGCAACCCATTCCTAGCAAACTTATGCTATTGGACGGGGAAAATAAACCGAGTAAATCGCTGTTGGGACTATCCAATTCTCGTTTGTAGCCCTCCAGAGTCCAAAGTCCGCCAAAACAGGCTCGATCTAGTTCCAGAATTGCACTGAGATTATCTGTTGTCAGTAATTTAATTTCTAAGTCTGATGAGATCACATTTATTGAATAAGATTACAAACCCTTTGTAAACTGGGAATCGGGAGACGAACTCAAAGCCCGTAATTTGAACAAGGACAACTTTTATATTTATGGTATCGACTCACCCCACTGGGGTTCAACATTCTGGAAGTCAATATTTACCTCAAAGGCGCGATATAAACGCGAATCCCTCACCTAATCAGGAACTTTTACCCTTAACAGCTAGAGTTCATAATCATGACTCCTTAGAAATTGGTGGATGTGATGTCACAACCCTAGTTGAGCAATTTGGCTCACCTCTATATATCTTAGATGAAGAAACCTTGCGTTCGGCTTGTCAGCAATACCGAGATGCTTTCAAGCAGTACTACAAGGGCGAATCTCAAGTATTGTACGCCTCAAAAGCTTGGAATTGTTTAGCCGTTTGTGCGATCGCTGCGTCTGAAGGATTAGGAATCGATGTAGTTTCTGGCGGCGAACTTTACACCGCCCTACAAGCGGGTGTTAGTCCCAATAAAATTTACCTCCACGGAAATAATAAATCTCGTGAAGAACTAATTTTAGCGATCGAGTCTGGTGTCACCATTGTGGCGGATAACTGGTATGAGTTGCGTACCCTTGTGGAAATAGTCCAACCCAATCAAGTAATCCGCATCATGCTGCGGCTAACTCCCGGTATTGAATGCCACACTCATGAATATATTCGCACGGGACACTTAGATAGCAAATTCGGCTTTGATCCCAACGATTTAGGTGAAGTTTTTACCTTTGTCAGTCAACAGGAAAGCCTTAATTGCATAGGGGTACACGCTCATATTGGTTCCCAAATTTTTGAGCGCCAACCGCATCAAGATTTGGCTGCTGTCATGGTGCAATGGCTGCGGGATGCCGGGAAGTATGGTTTAAATATTACAGAGTTAAATGTTGGTGGTGGTTTGGGGATTAAGTACACAGAATCAGACGATCCCCCCAGCATTGAAGAGTGGGTGAAGGCGATTTGTGAAGTTGTTCAAGAAGCTTGTGCATCTGAAAATCTGCCTTTACCAAAATTATTGAGTGAACCAGGGCGATCGCTAATTGCCACAGCTTGCGTCACTGCTTATACTATTGGTTCATCCAAAGTTATTCCAGAAATTCGTACCTACGTAGCGATCGATGGGGGAATGTCCGATAATCCTCGCCCGATTACTTACCAATCAGTTTATCGGGCGGTAGTTGCCAATAAAATGTCTTATCCTTTAACTCAAACAGTCACAATTGCTGGTAAACATTGTGAATCAGGAGATATTCTGATTAAAAATGCTCTCCTCCCAAAGACTGAACCAGGAGATATTCTCGTAGTTATGGGAACTGGTGCGTACAATTACAGTATGGCATCTAACTACAACCGCTTGCCCCGACCGGCAGCAGTTGTGGTGGCGAATGGCGAAGCAAATTTAATTTTGCAACGTGAAACTTACCAAGACTTAATTCGACAAGATAGCCTACCAGAAAGGCTGAAAATTTAGTCATTTGTCCTTGGTCATTGGAAGCCACTGCATTACGGTGAGGCAGTCCGGTCTTCTCCCAAAGGGAGAGGCTAGCGCCAAGGGGGTTTCCCCCACAAGGAACTGCCGTTAGCGAAGCGGTAGTGACGTAGGAGCCTCACCCGAAGGGGGTTCGCCCCGTTAAAGCAAGTGGCGTTCATTAGCCAGGAAATAATCACAAATGACTAATGACCAATGACTAAGTGTAATTAGAGGCAAAAGTGTAATCCAGATGTCATGAGAGATTGGTGGAAGCAATGGCTGATAAACCTGGGGTGGTCACAGTCCTTGCTACTTGGGACTCTGGATATAGTGTTAGTGTTGGCGCTGACGTACATGATACTAGTTATTATTAGTGAGCGCCGGACACTGTGGATGGTGCGGGGGTTCATTATCTTAATGCTAGCCTCAGCACTAAGTGGCAGATTAGGACTACCTCTGCTAAGTTTTGTACTGGAAAAGTTGGTGATTGGTTGTGCTGTAGCAATGGCAGTTGCTTTACAGTCGGAGTTTCGGCGGTTTTTGGAGCAATTGGGGCGTGGCGAATTCCGCCAGTTATTTCAACCCGATCGGCTGGCAATTCCCAAATCTGATAGTGTAATTGATGAAATTGTTGAGGCTGTTAAAGAATTGTCAAAAAACCGGATTGGAGCTTTACTAATTGTGGAAACCACAGGGCCAATTGATGAGCGAGATTTTTCTGTGCCAGGAGTAAAGCTAAATGCGGAGGTTTCTAAAGAACTAATCCAGACAATTTTTCAGCCGAAAACTTTGTTACACGATGGAGCGACATTAATCCGTGGCTCACGGCTCATATCATCCGGTATAATTTTACCACTTTCGGGACGCACAGCCTCGCGCCAGTTGGGAACACGCCACCGAGCGGCAATGGGAATTACTGAGCGGGTCGAAAATTGCATTTGTGTCGTCGTATCTGAAGAAACGGGTTCCATTTCCTTAGCGGAACGGGGAACCCTAAATAGACCACTGACGATTAAAAAACTAAAAGAGTCATTAGAGGCTCTTTTGTCACCAACCGTAGATAGGGAAGCTGTTGCTCCTGGTCTGTTGAGTTTTGTTCGTCGGATAGGTGGGAAGACACTAGCACTGGTTTCACGTTTACTCGGATTACCACGTCTTCGACGCGCTACGCGAACGACCGATTCTCGAGATAAAAAATGACAGCACAACAAACTAAACTGCAAGATTTGCCTACTGACTTAAAACGAGAACTATTACCGCAGCATGTTGCGGTGATTATGGATGGCAATGGTCGATGGGCTAAACGTCAGGGTCTACCTAGATTTATGGGTCATAAGCGAGGAGTAGATGCTCTCAAGGATTTACTTCGCTGTTGTCAGGATTGGGGAATTCAAGCGTTGACAGCGTATGCTTTTTCTACAGAGAACTGGAAAAGACCGCAGGAAGAAGTAGATTTTTTGATGACTCTGTTTCAAAGAGTTTTGCGCCAAGAACTGCGGGAAATGGTCGAAGAGAATGTTCAAATTAAATTTGTAGGAAATTTACAGGCTCTGCCACGATCGCTCCAGCAAGAAATATCCCGGTCAATGGAAAAAACCAAGGATAATCGCGGTATCCGGTTTTCAGTGGCAACTAATTATGGCGGACGGCAAGAAATTCTACAAGCTTGTCAGGCGATCGCAAAACAAGTTCAACAAGGTCTGTTACAACCTGATGAAATTGATGAACAGGTATTTGAAAGCCACTTGTATACTGCCGGAATTACTGACCCAGATTTATTAATTCGCACCAGTGGAGAAATGCGCCTCTCAAATTTCCTTCTCTGGCAAATGGCTTATGGAGAAATTTATATTACCGATGCTCTCTGGCCCGATTTCGATCGGGCTGAGTTTCATCGCGCTTTGTGTGCTTACCAGCAACGGGAGCGGCGATTTGGAAAAGTTTAAAATAGTGCTGAGTCAGAAGTAATTCAGTCAGGAAGAAGACAAAAGATGTTCTTTTCTGTTAACTCTTCTACTCAGAATTCACAACTGGGTACTCAGTTTTGGGAATACCCACTCTTGCGATCGCTATCGACTTTGGTCTAAATTTACGGTGAACTGTACTCAGCACTTGATTTATGGCCCAGAAAATACAGCTTGTTCTACATCATCCCGACTCAGAGAATATTTAAATGAGCGTTGAATATCTTGTCCATTTTCCCCAGATTGGACATATCGCACTACGATTTGCTCAACGTCGAGCCATAGTTCAGCTTGCCAACTAGGTCGCTGCACATGCCAGCAATGCTTCTGGGTTTCGTCTTGTTTACAGCCTTGGTCTTTTAGCCACTGTTCAATTTGTGGCAGGGGATGATTATATAGAGGCGTTTCAGAGGGAAGAAGAGGCATAGGAATTTTAGATTTTGGATTAGGAAATTTTTTAATTTTTAATTACCATAAAGGTAATTACTTGGGATACATAGTTAATCTGCTGTTGTACAGATGGAGTTGACTGTAGTAAATGGCTTTGAAAAGCAGCATCACCACGAGTTAAGCCAATGGCAACTGCTAATAACAGACAACCTACAAATGTTAACACCAGCATAAATAAAGCAAAAATTTCGCCAGATGATAAGGGGCGATCGCTAGCGTCAAGGTAAGCTGACTTTGACCAGTCATGAGAACGCGAGACGGGATGATTCAAGTCAGGGGGTGGTTGAATCACTCCAAATCGGGAATAGCCAATTTTTAAATCGTAGCTTAAGCGCCGTTCTGGATGACTAAGGGTCGCGTAGGCTTCGTTGACTTGCTGAAATTTGGAAGTAGCGATCGCAGTAGGCAAATCTGTAGTATCAGGATGATAGCGTTTGCTCAGTTCTCGATAAGCGCGACGAATATCAATTACTGACGCCGAGGGATGCAGTCCTAGCAGGGAGTAATAAGTTGGTTTACTGCTTTGTGGCATTGCCCCGTTTTGATTCACGGCTGTTTGAGTCACTTTGCTCAAAGATATTTTTTATATTTTAAATCCTTTGTGAATTGGGGAAGACAGAAGAAGACACAGCAATTTTGAGTTAGTAATTATTTTGCTCAATAGCTTGATATAATTACTCATCCCTAACCTAATAAATCAGCGCGGGGTTTAAAGGTTTCAATTTGCCGCAATTTTTCGTAAATTTCCCGTTCTTCTTGAGTAATATTTTTCGGGGTAACTATTTGAATTTCTACTAATTGATCGCCACGTTTCCCGTCATCGCTGGGGTAGCCTTTATTCCCTAGTCGGAATTTTTGACCAGACCTAACTCCTGGGGGTATGGTCATTTTCACTGGCCCGTCCAAAGTTGGGGCTTCTACCTGTCCTCCTAAAACTGCTTCGCTGGGAGTAACTGGTACTTGGCAGAGGATATTTAAACCATCTAGCTTAAATAATGGATGAGGTTCAACGGTAATTTTTAAGTATAGGTCGCCACCACCAACACCTTGGTTCCGTAAACGGATGGTTTGACCTGATACCATCCCTAGTGGCATATTAACTTCTAGCGATCGCCCATCTTCCAAACGAATGCGTTCATTACCACCTTGATAAGCTTTTTCTAGTGGTAACGTTAATCTAGCTTCTATATCTCGACGGGTAGTGCGAGGTGGAGTGTTAACGGTATAGGCAACTTTTGTTCTGGGGGAACGAAACGGATCGCTAGTATTACCATTACTAGAATTACTTGCCCCACTCTTATTTTTGACACCAATCACTTGATTAATAAAGCTTTCAAAGTCGGAGAATTGGCTTGGATCTACGTCCTGATTGCCGTTGCGATCGCTAGCGCCACTCTGCCAAGTTTTAGCCTTTGGCGTTTGTTTGTTGCCTGCAAAGCCTTTTTGCTTCCAGTAGCGGCTAAACTGGTCGTATTGCGATCGCTTGGCTGAGTCTGAAAGGACTTCATAAGCCTCGCCGATATCCTTAAATTTTTCCTCAGATTCTTTATTACCCGGATTGAGATCGGGGTGATATTGCCTCGCTAAACGCCGATAAACTTTTTTAATTTCCTCACCAGAAGCGTCTTTAGATACTCCTAAAATCTCGTAATAATCGCGGAAATTCGGCAAATTTTGCATAGTTAGTTATTTAAATTTTAGATTTTAGATTTTGGATTAATTAGGAGTAAAGACGCGATTAATCGCGTCTGTACAGGAGTTAGGAATTGAAGAATTTAATCTTTAATTTTTAACTTCTCACTCCTAACTTTTATTAAAAGTACTACAACCAATCATTGTCTTCTTCATCATCCCAGTTATCTTGATAGCTAGGACGGGCTTTGCGTGGAGGACGGTTTTCATAAGAGGAAGAACGACTGTCTCGGTTATTCTCTCGACCATAGTCTCTGTTATAATCTTTACCGTAATCTCTGCCATAGTCCTTACTGTATGAGTCGCGTTCCCGATACGAATCTCTGTATGTATCTTTGGGAAATTCGCGTTCTTTATCCTTATCACCGCCAGTAAAGATGTCACGGATAGTACCTAACAAGTCGTCATCTTCATCTTCAGCATAAGTCTCGCGGACTTCCCGATTTAGCTCGTAGAGAGCATCTTGCAAATCGGCGTAGGCTTGATCGATACCGCGATCGCTATTTTCCTTAAGACTCTCTTTTAAGTCTCGACAAATATTATCAATTCTTTGGCGACGGCTGCGGGCAAACTGCATACCAAATTCGAGTGCTACTTCTCTGAGTTGCCGTTCTGCTTGGAAAATCAGCGCCTCAGAACGAGTCCGCTTTTCTACCCGTTCTTTCCGTTCGCGATCGACATCGGCGTATTTCTGAGCATCCTGAATCATTCGATTCACTTCTGACTCGTTCAAGGTAGAAGCGCCTTGAATGGTGATACTCTGCTCTCGCCCAGTGGTTCTATCTAAAGCTGTTACCTGTAAAATACCATTAGCATCGATATCAAATGACACCTGAACTTGAGGAATTCCTCGTGGTGCTGGCGGGATACCATACAGCTTGAAACGTCCTAAAGACTTATTGTTTGCTGCCATTTCCCGTTCGCCCTGAACTACGTGGATTTCCACAGTATTTTGGTTATTTTCAGACGTGGAAAAAATGTCAGAACGACGGACTGGAATGGTGGTATTGCGGGGAATCAGTTTTTTCATCACGCCGCCAATGGTTTCCAATCCCATAGAAAGGGGTGTGACATCCAAAAGCAGCACATCTTTGAGTTCGCCGGCGAGAATTCCGGCTTGAATTGCTGCACCCACTCCCACCACTTCATCGGGGTTAACGTTTTCGTTAGGTTCTGTGCCAATTAAGTCCCGCACTAGCTGCTTTACCATTGGCATTCTTGTAGAACCGCCAACTAATACCACTTCTTCAATGTCTCTAGGTGAAAGTCCGGCATCTTTGAGGGCGCGTTTCACTGGTGTCCGCAATCGCCCCACCAAATCACCACACAAACCTTCAAACTGGGAACGAGTTAAACGAGTTTCTAGATGTTTGGGGCCTTCTTGGTCAGCAGCAATAAAAGGTAAGTTAATATCGGTAACGCTGACAGAGGAAAGTTCCATTTTTGCCTTTTCGGCCGCTTCCATCAGGCGTTGTAAAGATTGTCTCTCGCGTCTTAAGTCTATTCCCTCAGTTTCTAGAAATTGCTCTGCTAACCAATCTACTATTTTTTTATCAAAGTCATTCCCACCCAGTTGCGTATCTCCACTAGTAGCTTTGACTTCAAATATTCCATCGCCTACTTCTAAAATCGATACGTCAAAAGTACCGCCACCCAAGTCAAAGACTAAGATAGTTTCCGTCTCACCCCGATCTAATCCGTAAGCCAAAGATGCAGCAGTCGGTTCATTGAGAATCCGCAGCACCTCTAAACCGGCAATTCTGCCAGCATCACGGGTTGCCTGCCGTTGAGAATCGTTAAAATAAGCGGGGACTGTAATCACTGCCCCTGTAACTGGTTCGCCCAAATATTGACTAGCATCCTCTGCCAATTTCTTCAGCACCATTGCCGAAATTTCTTCTGGGGCAAAATCTTTATTGAGGCGGGGACAGGCAATTTTAATATTACCTACTTCGTCTTTGCGGATGGTGTAGGGTACACGCTTAGAATCTGGACTAAGTTCGGCATATTTGCGCCCAATGAAGCGTTTCACTGCAAAAAAGGTATTTTGGGGATTGAGGACGGTTTGCCGCCGTGCCATTTGCCCAACGACCCTTTCGCCTTCTTTGCTGAAGCCAACTACGGAGGGTGTTGTTCGCATTCCTTCTGCATTGGCAATCACCACCGGCTTGCCACCCTCCATAACGGCGACTACTGAGTTGGTTGTACCCAAGTCGATGCCGACTACCTTGCCCATGCGTTACTCTTCTCCTAAAGTGTCTTATATATTATTTATTATGATTGGGCGAAACTACCTCTAGCTTGAATGCTATGGGATGAAAACACCTCAATAAAGAGGCAGGGGGAAGGGGGCAGGGAGCAGGGGGAAATGACTGCTTATGCTCTGGAGCAGAGCGGAACATGGGTCTGAGTCCCCCACTAAGTGGTTCTTGTACCCTGTGGGAAGCTAGCGCAACAGATGGCGAATCCCCATGCTTTTCTATCCCCCTTGCTGCCTGCTGCCTGCCCCCTTGCCTCTTTATTAATGGTATAATAGTCATCCTTAAGGCATTGAGCTAAGAAGTACAGCTAGAGGAGATAGTTGCAAGACTAGGATAGCATTGACGATGATTGCTGTGTCCAAGCAGCCTCAATTCTTGTTATCTGATTTATTTCTATGCACTGAATCTATAAGTTGCTAAATGCACTTTAATAATAAATTTCTGCTTCTTTGAGTGCCTGAAAACCTTAATATTAAGGCTATTTTAAAAATTTGAATTTAACAGAGCGATTACAAACTTCCCTGGTTGCGATCGCGCGAGAACGCGATCCTTACATGGCAACGGCTGGACATTTTTTCGTCCAAGAATACATCCGTCAAGAATTTTCTCAATGGGGGAGTGTGGAAATCCACACCTTTGAAGTCAGGGGTAAAGCTTGTAAGAACTTGATATTAAATTTACCCCCTGAAGCTAGACGACAAAAAAAGGATTTGCCACCGATTTTAATTGGCGCTCATTATGATGGAGTTCCGGGAACATCTGCGGCTGATGATAATGCCACAGGTGTAGCTGTGTTGCTGGAATTGGCCAGAAAGTTTGCATCTGTGCCGATCAGATATCCTTTAAGGCTAGTTGCTTTCGATATGGAAGAATACGGCTTACTGGGTAGTGCTGATTATGCAGCCTTGTTGTACCAACAAAAGCAACAGCTACGCTTAATGATCTCCCTAGAAATGCTGGGCTATAAGGATTCTACACCTGGTTCTCAAAGTTATCCCCCGCCTCTAGAACGCTTCTATCCAGATAAAGGTGATTTTATTGCTTTAATTGGCAGTTTGCGGACATTGCCTGATTTAATTGGCATGAGCCGTAATATTCGCAAAACTGGCGTAGCTAGTCAATGGCTACCCGTGCCGAATCGAGGTTTAATAGTTCCCCAAACCAGACTTAGCGATCATGCGCCTTTCTGGGATTTAGGTTATCCGGCAATGATGGTGACAGATACGGCATTCTTGCGAAACCCACATTATCACAAACCTAGTGATGCGATCGCTACTTTAGATTTAAATTTTCTTAGCGGTGTCTGTGAAGGCTTAGAAATTGCCATTCGACGGTTGTGAAAATATTAGACATATCCAGAAATTAAATATGCGTTATCCAGAATCCTTGTAGAGACGTAGCAATGCTATATCTCTACAAGGATTTTAACCAGATTCCCAATCTCCAATTCCCAATCCCCAATTCCCAATTCCCAATACAGTTGTTACCAATTACCACTTTGTGACTATGAGGATTGTACGAATTGACACGAAACAATGGGGCTAATGAATGCCAAGATCAAAAAAGGATGCCCCAAGGATATTAAAAGTACTATGCCAGAATTACACCAATCAATTGCCCAGCATTACCACGAACGGACTAAATACAACCCTGAGACTCTTGCCTCCAAAAGTCAGCAGTTAGACTGGACTAAACAGCCAGTGCCTTTCAAAGAGTACAAAATTGGCTCTACTTTTGATCTCAAACCCTATATTCAAGAAAAAGCAGAGGGATTTGCTAATAACCCAGATGCTCAATGGTGGCAAAGACTCTCCCGGTTGCTGTTTCGCAGCTATGGATTGACAGCGAGAATGCCTTCTATGGGTAGTGCTGTGTATTTACGTGCTGCTCCCAGTGCCGGCGGATTATACCCTGCTGAAGTCTATGTGGTTTCCCGTGGCACGTCGTTATTGCCACCTGGTTTGTATAACTACCAGTGTCGGACTCATTCTCTGATGCATTATTGGGAAAGTGATGTTTGGCAAACTCTCCAAGCAGCTTGTTTCTGGCATCCTTCTTTAGAAAATACCCAACTAGCGATTATTGTCACTGCGGTATTCTATCGTTCTGCATGGCGCTATGAAGATCGGGCTTATCGCCGGATTTTTCTAGATACGGGACATCTGTTAGGCAATATCGAATTGGCTGGTGCGATTACTGACTTTCGCCCTCATTTAATCGGCGGCTTTGTGGACGAATCGGTAAACGATCTGCTTTATATCGATCCGCAACAAGAAGGTGCGATCGCTGTCTTACCTCTGGCAGACTTGTTAGATGTCAATCAAAATTTGCCATTGGGATGTACTGCTTTACCTTCCGCCACTGAAACCAGTTATCCTCAAATCCCCGATGGTGAATTGCTGACATATTTCCATCGACACACCCAGATTCAATCAGGTGTAACTGGCAATCTCAATTTACCAGTTATCAAACAAGAGAAATCTTTAGAGGATAAATATAACTTTCCTTTCTGTTTGAAAATTCCCACCACTACTGCACCTATAGATTGGGGAAAAAAGCTGTCAGAACTAGAAAGTACTATGTACAAGCGACGCTCTACCCGCGCTTATAATGGTGAGGATTTAACTTTCGATGAATTAAAAAGTTTACTCGATTTCACTTACCAACCGCAAAATTATATCGATCAAAGTTTAGATATTTCTCCAGACTACTTTGATTTGAATTTAATCGAAACATTTATTGCTGTTTGCGGAGTTAAAGGACTGGAGTCAGGTTGTTACTATTACGCACCCAAAGCCCAAGAATTACGCCAAATTCGGTTTAAAAATTTCCGGCGAGAGTTACATTTTCTCTGTTTGGGGCAAGAATTAGGGCGTGATGCAGCAGCAGTGTTATTTCATACAGCCGATTTAAAGGCTGCGATCGCACAATATGGCGATCGCGTTTACCGTTACTTACATCTGGATGCCGGTCATTTGGGACAACGCCTGAATTTAGCCGCAATGCACCTAAATGTAGGCGTTAGCGGTATCGGTGGATTTTTTGATGACCAAGTAAATGATGTTTTGGGTATTCCTGCTGATGAAGCTGCTCTATATATCACTACATTGGGACGACCAAGATAAAACGTAGATGTGCATAATTTTACCGCAGGCTACCGCAAACAACATCAAGTCCACTTAACTATAGCCTTTTGGAATTTGTCGTAATACCAGACTTTGGTAGGGTTAGTTAAGACGATCGGTGCGTTAGCCTACGGCGTAAGACAACGCCAACGCACTGGCTCTCATATAAGGAAATGCAGTTCGGCAAAAAAGATATGTTGCCTTAACAAATTATCGGGAACTATCGCACTTGAATGTGTAGTCAACAGTGTAAATAGAGACTGATTTTATCTTTGTGGAGAACCAAAGAAGAAAAAATCAGTGCATAAAACTATAGAACCTAACCGGATTTATATATATAGGTTCAGATACAACAAACTCAATCTAGTTTGAAATTTTAAGGTGAAAAATTATGACAAGCTTTATCCAAATTCAGTCAAAAAATGACCTACTGCACCCACTCCGCCAGTGGTTGGAAACAATAGAAATTCATAACTCCAAATTGGCTCATTTTCTGTGCAAAGCGATCCCTGCTCAGTGTCCCTTTGAGCGAGATATTAAGTTCCTTGGCCGGAAGCTATTTCACATTCCTCCAATGTGTAAATTAAATCCCCTATACGAAGAAGTGGTTGGTTTGCGTTTTAAAGCGCTCTGTTATCTTGCCGATGAGTGTGGTGAAGATATTGCAATCTATTGCTAATAGCCAGTTAAGTCGTTCTTCGATCGAGCAGCCATCGGTATTTGAAAACTTACGGTTGTTACTTACTCAGCTTTATACTAAGCTAACTTACACCTAATTTTAGATGTTTGGCTATGTAAGTAGCTGGCACCTCACTAAAGTGTTTCCAGACAGTATTTCTGCTTACCGTACCCTGCTGAAATCATTAACATCATCATGACGCACATCTTACTGGTTGAAGATGAAGTCAAACTGGCGCGATTTGTCGAATTGGAATTGAATTATGAAGGCTATCAAGTCAGTATTGCCTACGATGGATTAACTGCACTCACCGCAGCGCGTGAGTTACATCTAGATTTAGTAATTTTAGACTGGATGTTGCCAGGTTTGTCAGGGTTGGAAATTTGCCGCCGCCTGCGAAGTATTGGCGATCGAGTGCCGATAATCTTATTAACCGTCAAAGATGAAGAGAGCGATCGCATTGCAGGCTTAGACGCTGGTGCTGATGATTACCTCGTTAAACCCTTCAGCGTTGATGAATTATTAGCCAGAGTTAGCGCTCATCTGCGAAGAAACCGGCAAGTAGACGTTGCAGATGTTTTAGAATTTGAAGACCTAAGTTTAAATCGTCGCACTCGCCAAGTGTACCGAGAGCAGAGGTTAATTGAGTTAACTGCTAAGGAATTTGATTTATTAGAATATTTGCTGGCCCATCCGCGACAAGTAATTACTTGCGATCGCATTTTACAAGAAGTCTGGGCTTACGACTTCATGGGCGATGCTAACATCATCGAGCTTCATATCCGCTACCTGCGTCTGAAACTTGAAGCCAATAACGAAAAGTCCCTCATTCAAACAGTGAGTGGTATCGGCTACACATTGCATGATTGAATTGGGGATTGGGGATTGGGGATTGGAAATAATTCCCCCTTGTTTCTTTTGTCTCTCCATTTCCCAATGTTAAATTTCGATGAACGTAGAAGCCCAAAAGCTTTTATACTATGAAGATTTGGGGTTTTTGGCAAGATCGGCAAAAACTCATCCAACTTAGGGTTAATTATACTAGGATGCACAAAACTGTCATCATCTAATAATCTAAAGTGGCATGACCTATCTAGAAACAGCAGCGCAATTCTACCGCGAAGTTGCCGAAACCCCGCAAGTTGGACTTTGTTGTGTGCAAAGTACACCCCTGCAATTACCAGGATTAAAAATTCCTTTGGCAATGCAGGAAATGAACTATGGTTGTGGCACTACCGTTCATCCCACCGAATTAGGAAAGCAACCGACTGTGCTTTATGTCGGCGTTGGTGGCGGCTTAGAAGCTTTGCAATTCGCTTATTTCTCCCGCTATGCAGGTGCTGTAATTGCCGTTGAACCGGTTGAAGCGATGCGGGAAGCAGCCACACGCAATCTGGAAATTGCTGCTCAAGAAAACCCGTGGTTTGACACCAGTTTTGTGGAAATCCGCGAAGGCGATGCTTTTAACCTACCCGTTGCGGATCTTCGCGTTGATATTGTGGCGCAGAATTGCCTTTTCAATATTTTTGAGCCAGAAGATTTAACCCGTGCTTTAAAAGAAGCCTATCGGGTATTAAAACCAGGGGGACGTTTGCAGATGAGCGATCCCATTGCTACTAGTCAAATTCCGGCACATCTTCAAGAAGATGAACGACTGAGAGCCATGTGTTTATCAGGCGCACTCACATATCAAGAGTATACTGAACGGATTACAAATGCTGGCTTTGGTCAAGTTGAAATTCGCGCCCGTCGTCCTTATCGTCTACTAGATTCCCATACTTATAATTTAGACGGACATCTACTTTTAGAAAGCCTGGATTCTGTCTCCTTTAAAGTTGCTATTCCCGAAGATGGCGCTTGTATTTTCACGGGAAAAACAGCAATTTATGCTGGCTCAGAACCCTTCTTTGACGACTCAGCAGGACATATACTCCAGCGAGGTATTCCCGCAGCAGTGTGTGATAAAACTGCTGCTAAACTTGCGGCACTCAAGCCAACAGAAATAATTGTTACCAATTCAACCTGGCACTATAGCGGTGGTGGTTGCTGTTAATTTATTAGGAAAGAATTCAGGTGTCAGTAGTCGGAATAATGCCTCCGGCACGCTCCGCGAACAGAACAATTCTGTGCTACCGGGGAATGAATGCACAATTTGAATATTTGACTAATTGCATTCTGAATTATAGATTCTGACTTCTTCTTTATAACCCCAAAATGTTGTTAATTAGTCTATTTATCGCTACGCTTTTTTTAGCATATTGCAATGGTGCCAATGACAACTGTAAAGGGGTGGCAACGTTGTTTGGTAGCCGAACTACCAGCTATCAAACAGCAATTTTGTGGGCAACTTTTACAACTTTAGGTGGTGCAGTAACTGCAACTTTTTTGGCAGGTACGCTAATTAAAAACTTCTCTGGGAAAGGATTAGTGCCTGATGCGATCGCTAATGCACCAGAGTTTCATATCGCAGTTGCTCTTGCTGCTGGTTTAACTGTACTGATCGCAACCCTCATCGGGTTTCCTATTTCCACAACTCACAGTTTAACAGGTGCTATTGTTGGTGCTGGATTAGTAGCCTTCGGACTCCAAGTCAATTTTGCAGTTTTGGTAAATTCCTTTATTTTACCTCTATTACTCAGTCCCATCATTGCTATTTTCTTGGGAGCAGGAATTTACAGCTTGTCTGGCTATATCAATTCCAAGTGGAACCTACCAGTCAATCAGAAAAGGATTGATGCTTGCCATTTTATCAGCGCTGGAATTATCAGTTTTGCGAGAGGATTAAATGATACTCCTAAGATTTTCTCAATCGTTCTAATTATTGAGTATTTTTCTATTCAGGGGGGAATGATCACGATTGCGATCGCAATGGCACTTGGCGGTTTACTTAACTCCCAAAAAGTTGCTATCACTATGAGTGAAAAGATTACTTCATTGAATCATATTCAAGGTTTATCAGCAAATATAGTAACTGCAATTTTGGTCATTATAGCTAGCCGATTTGGTCTTCCTATTTCTAGCACTTATGTTTCAGTTGGTTCTATTTTTGGAGTAGGATTAACTGGTAAAAAACTTAATCTACGTGTTTCTTATCAGATATTATTATCGTGGATTTTAACTTTACCCACTGCTGCAATTATTAGTGCAATAACTTACAGATTATTGCAAGGTTAGAAGATGTTTGAAAAGTCCTATTGTAAGTATCAAAACGTTCTAGATGCCCCTAAATCCCCTTGAAAAGTGGGACTTTGATTCTTCCCCCCTTTTTAAGGGGGGTTAGGGGGGATCGCTAAGTGCCTAAAATCACGGCGAAATTCTTTTCAAACATCCTCTTAGAAAAGTTGAATATATTTCTACCATATTTAAGGGATAGTAACTAATGCAAACTCAATCACAAGTAACGCTAGATTCAAAAGTCACATCATTTAAAGATAAACTCAATTCCCCTTTGACAAAAAAGGGAATCACTGTTTTACAAATAAATCTAGGTAAGCGCTGTAACCTTTCCTGTACACACTGTCATGTTGAAGCTGGGCCAAAACGTACAGAAGAACTTTCTCCTGAAATTTGCGAACAATTGATTTCGCTAATTTATAAATCTCCCGAAACTAAAATTGTAGATTTAACTGGTGGCGCACCAGAAATGAATTATGGATTTAAGCCATTAGTAGAAGCAGCTAGAGCATCTGGTAAGCAGGTAATTGTCCGGTCTAATTTGACTATTTATTTTGAAGATGGATTTTCTGATTTACCAGAATACTTTGCTCAACACCAAATAAGAGTTGTGGCTTCCCTACCCTGCTATTTGGCAGATAATGTTGATAAAATGCGTGGCTCTGGTGTTTTTGATAGTTCAGTCAAAGCTTTACAATGGCTTAACAAAGTTGGCTATGGTAAAGAACAAAATTTAATTTTGGACTTGGTATTTAATCCCCAGTTACCCACTAGTGAAAAATTTTCTTTAGCTCCCGAACAGACTAACCTAGAACGAGATTATAAAATGTTCTTACAAGAACATTTTAATATTGTATTTAACAACCTCTTCACCATTACCAACCTTCCAGTTGGTAGAACAAAAATGCATTTAGAACGGAGAAAACTGTACACCAGCTATTTGCAGTTTTTAGAGTCGCATTTTAATCCTGACACAGTTGAACATTTAATGTGCCGCGATGAACTTTCAATTGATTATCTAGGAAATGTGTATGATTGTGACTTTAACCAGATGATGAATTTGCCTGCAAAAACTCGCAATGGTGAAACCTTAACAGTTAGCAAATTGCTAGAAGCTGGCAGTTTAGACCTAATTAGTGAGATCCAAACGGCTGCTTATTGCTATGGTTGTACTGCTGGGTGTGGTTCTAGTTGTGGTGGTGCTTTGCTTTAAGGTTGTTAAAAAAAGTCTGTTACCAAAATTGTTACCAGTGCGTTGTTATTGGGCTGTTACTTTATGATGATACTTAGTTAAACCCCTCACACCACACTGAAAACCGTGAAACATTATGTTTTGCGGTTTTTTCATTTTCTATTGTACAGTGGTGAATTAATTGTTGCTTATCTCAATCTCATCCGGCACAGTTACCAAGATATAATCCCTGGTTTGATTAACCTTAAATACCCAGACGCATCTATTGAGCTTCCCGCTAACTTTCTTGATATAGCTAAGACATCCAGATTTTTATATGGCGATCGCTTGCGTTGGCTGTCTCCCCAAAGCGATACTGACTGGGATATTGTCATTTTTAATACCCCTACTCCCATTTTCAAGTCAGGTGGATTATTGCAGCAAAGGAGTTGTGCCATTACCGTTAGTTGACGCATTTGCAATTGCAGCTTGAGTAGGTTGAGT